>DASTEN010000290.1:0-4206 GCA_035709645.1 Sphingomonas sp. | reverse complement strand
CGGTGCTGGCGTAGGTCTGGGTCACCGGGTTCGCCGCGTACATCGTGCGGTACTGCGCGTTGTTGGTCAGGTTGCGCCCTTCGAGCGACAGCTTGGCCCAGCTGGTCACGTTCAGACCCAGCGCGAAATCGATGTTCAGCTGATTCTCGTTATACCCGAAGTCCGCGACGACCGGCGAGTTGCAGGCCGCGCCCGCATTCGTCGTCGTGCCGACCGAACAGGTGCCCGAGGCGAGCGGGAAGCGGTTGACGTAGCGCGTGCGATACGCCCCGGACACGCGCGCGGAGAACACCTTGTTTTCGAAATACAGCGTCGCGTTGAACGCATCGGGCGACGTGTTGAGGAAGGGGCCTTCCGCAAAGGTATTCACCGCGGTCGACGCCGATGCGCCCTGCGCGGTCGAAAGCACCGTGCCGGTCAGATAGTTCAGCTTCGATGCGATGTGCGTGTAGTTCGCGGTCACGCCGAACTGGTCGAACGGGTCGGGCAGGAAGAAGAAGTTGGACTGGACGTTCACTTCCACGCCGCGGATGGTGCCGCCCGGCGCATCGTTGAACTGGCGCACGGCATAGACTCCGTTCGCCAGCGTATAATCCTTCAGCGGCTGATTGGTGATCGAATTGACGATCGCCTGATAGACGGCCGGTTCGAACACCGACGACAGCGGCACTTCGCCCGCGATCTGCTGCGGGAAGCTGTCGATCTTCTTGCTGAACAGCGTGACGCCGATCAGGCCGCCGCGGCCGAAATATTTCTCGAAGCTGAGGTCGAAATTCGTCGCCCGGAACGGGTTCAGATACGGATTGCCCACCGTCACCGACGGCGCCGACCCGTTGGTCGCCAGACCGCTGGGAAACGACGTGGTGCCCGGCGTCAGGCTGGCGAGTTGCGGTCGCGCGATCACCTTCGCCGCGGCGAAACGGATCAGCAGGTCGCGTACCGGTTCGTAGGTCAGGTTGGTCGAGGGCAGCCAGTCGAAATATTCGTTCGTCGCCGTCACCGGCAGGCCCTGAACGCCGTCGCTGCCGCCGACGTTGCCGAAGCCCTTCACCCGCGTCCTGGCAACGCGCATGCCGACGTCACCGCGCAAGGGCGCGCCGAACACGTCGAAATTGAAATCGACCTGGAAAAAGCCCGACAGATCCTGTTCGGTCACCGCGCTGCGCTGACGCCCGTCGACGACTGCGCGGAAATCTCCCCACTTGTTCACACAGTTGCAGTCGATGCCGAACGTGTTGATGAACTTGGTGAGGTCGGGCGCATAGAAGCTGGTCGGCGTGCCGGCGCTGACGTCCAGCCCCTTGCCGAAGCCGACCGTCTGGCCCAGGTCGGTGATCGCGAGCTTGGCTTCCGCCAGCGTCGGATTGATCGCCTCGATCGACTGGTTGCGCCGACCCTGATCGCTGTCGAAATCGAACTTCTTCCACGTCGCGCCAAAGCGCAGGGTCAACTGGTCGGGGATCGCATCCAGCGCGAAATTCAGGCGGCCGACGCGATATTCGTTGCTGACGATGTTGGTGAAGTACCGGATCGTCGACAGGCCCTTCACCAGCGACCAGCTCGCCGGATTGGCGACGTTGAAGCCGGGGTTGAACACCGGCATCTCGCCATCGCCGCGCTCGTCGAAGGTATAGCCGTCCTGATCGATCGCGTTGAATTCGGTCAGGAAGCCCGTCGCGTCGAACGTCGACTTCGAATAGCCGAGCGTCAGGTCGGCGCGGAAGCGGTCGGTGATCTCCTGCGTCGCGTTCAGCGTACCCTGATAGAATTCGGTCGTCCCGAACTGCGCATCGGCATAGCTGCGCCAGTCGACGTCATCGAGGATCAGGTAATCGGCCTGGCCGGCGCTGTTGACGTTGGCGGCGCGGATCTTCGTATTCGGGCGACCGATCAGTTCGTTGTAATAGGCGATCGACTGGGCGTTCGCGATATACCCCGGCGACACGGTCGAATTGTAATAGTCGTACGTATTGAGGTTGTTCGGGTTGTAGCTGGCCTGCGTTCCCGGCAGCAGCGTGGTGCTGCCCTGGCTGCCTGCGCAATTGACGACGGCGGACGGCACGCAATTGGCATAGAGCGCCAGCCGGTCGGCCAGGCCGTTTGCGGTGTTCGCCGCACGCAGCGTGTTCTGCGTGACGCGGGTATTGGTGCCGTTGCGGTTCAGACCGATCGTGGTGATGCCGAAATTGGTGCTGTCCTGCTTGTAGCGGGAATAGACGCCGTCCAGGATGATCTCGGTCCGGCTGGTCGGCCGCCACTGCGCGGTCGCGGTCGCGCCCAGGCGTTCGTAGGCAAGCTCCTGGCGCTGGATCGACGGCAAAGCCGGGATGATGGTTGTCGGCGTGATCAGCGCATAGGCCGCCGGGTCCGATCCGAAGGTGGCGCCGGTGCCCGCGGTCGACGGGCGGGCGAAGCCGAAGGTGGCGGGCGTCACGCCGTTCAGCTGCGATCCGCGATACGCATATTCGAACGCGCCGATGCTGCGGCGATAGCTGTCGATCTGCTGGTCCTGCTTCTGATACGCGACCGATGCGAGGATGCCGAAATTGTTGCCGATCTTCTGCGAGATCAACGCCGTCAGCCGCGGATTGACCGACTTTCCGTTCTCGCGATACTCGGCCTCCGCACCGAAGGCGTAGCGGCTGGCCTTGTAGGCCAGCGGGCGGCCGGTGGTCAGGTCGATGATCGCGCCCAGCGACCCTTCGTCGTTCACCGCCGCGACCGATTTGGTGATCTTAACGCCGCCGAACAGTTCGGATGCAAAGGTGTTGAAGTCGAACCCGCGCGACCGGTTGGCGCCGCTGTCCGAATTGCTGCCGCCTGCCGCCGACTGGGCATCGACGCCGTTCAGGCGGGTCTGCTGGAAATCGCCGCCCAGGCCGCGGACCGTGATCGTGCGGCCTTCGCCATTGTCGCGATCGATCGACACGCCGGGCAGGCGCTGGATCGATTCGGCCAGGTTCGCATCGGGGAAGTCGGCGATATCCTCGGCCGTGATCGCGTCGATGATCTGGTTCGAATTGCGCTTCAGATCGAGCGCATTTTCAAGACTCGCGCGAAAGCCGGTGACGACGATTTCCGACGTTTCGACGCCGTCGGCGGCGTTTTCCTCCGGCGACACCGCAGAGGGCTGCTGATTGGCCGGATTCGTCGGCGCGTTGGGTGCGGGCGGTGGGGCGGTTTGCGCCCAGGCCGGCGTCGTACCGATCAACGTGGCGATCGCCAGCGCGGTTGCGGAAACGCCGTTCGCGCGGCGGATGACTGTCGAAAACGTCATGAAACCCCTCCCAGGACTGTCGTTGCCGGCACCCGCGTCAGTGCGCGCGTACTCGTTGTTGCGGTGATGACACCGGTATCACGTAGAGACATATTGACGTCGCGACGGTTCGGCAAGCGCAAATATGACCGCGGTGTCATCGATCGGCGCAAATCGTGGGGACGGTCGCGCGTGCCGAAATCGGACGCCCGTTAACCGCAAATCCCCGATGGTCGGAATCGTAAACGGCGCGTTAACTGGTGGCTATGAAACGCCGCTACCTGGTCATGACCGACGAAGCCCGCCGCCACCCGTTTCGCCAGACGCTGCCCCGTCAGCGCGTGGTGGAGGTAAGGAGCGACGATAACGACCTGAAACTCTTTGCCTTGAGCTTCACGGCGTTTTTCATCTGCTTCTACACGTTTCTTGCTTGACGAACGTCAGTCGCAGGCGCGGTGCAGCTTCTGCGCCAGCCAAGCGGAGACCAGACACATCGCGGCGACGAGCAACAGCATGTCCTGCGGTGTCACGCCAAATCCTGTAATGATCAGAACCGCGACCGCGCCGATCGTCATGGCGCCGGCATTGACGACGTTGTTCGCCGCCACCGTGCGCGCCGTCTGATCCTTCGTCACGGTCGTCGTCAGGAAAGCGTAGAGCGGCACGACGAACATGCCGCCTGCGACCGCGATGGCCAGCAGCGTGCCCATGATGATCAGCGACTGCGAATGCGTCAGGAAGGTTGCGACATCGTAGAGTTGGCCGGCAGGCGCCGGGCGAAACATCCGCGCCTCGATCGAGAAGGCGACGACGAACGCGCCCATCGCCACGACCGATACGGGCGAATAGCGCGCCGAGATCTGCCCCTTCAGCATCGCGTTGATCGCCACCGACCCGATCGCGACACCGACGGAGAATATCGCGATGGCCAGGCTTGCGACCTTTTCGTC
>DASTEN010000289.1:0-2916 GCA_035709645.1 Sphingomonas sp. | reverse complement strand
GCCGATCTTGCCCAGCGGATCGTCGTCGTACATGCCGAGTTCGTCGGCGACCTGTTCGGCATAGAGCCCCCAGCCCTCCGAATAGGCGGTCGCCTGTCCGACCTGGCGGTAGATCGGCAGATCGCCGTTCTGCAGGCTGAGCGCGCCTTCGAACAGATGCCCCGGCGCGCCTTCGTGATACGCCAGCGTCGGCAGCGTATAGCGCGGCCATTCGGCGGTATCGCGCAGGTTGATGAAGAAGATGCCCGGCCGCGATCCGTCGGCGAGCCCCCGCTGCGCCGACCCGCCCGGCGCGCCGATCTCGATCTCGGGCGGCACGCGGCGGATTTCATACGGCAGCGTCGGCATCCGGCTGAACATGCGCGGCAGCCGCGGCTTGATCGCATCGAGCCGCCCGTTGAGATAGGCGAGCAGGTCCTGCCGCCCGGCGTCGGTATTGGCGAAGCGCTGCCCCGGCGACGCGGCGAGCGCGTTCAGCCGCTCGACCAGACTGCCCGTCGTATAACCCTGCGCCTTCAGCAGCGCGTCGATCTGCCCGGTCAGCTGCGCCACCCGCTCGCGGCCAAGTTTGTGGATGTCCGCCGCCGACATGCCCGTCGTCGTGTGATAGCGCAGCGTCGCGGCATAATAGGCCTCGCCCTGCGGCAGCCGCGAAACGCCTGCCGCCTGCCCCGATCGTGGCAGCAACTCTGTCAGCGCCGCCATCTGCCGCATCAGCGCCGCCCGGATCGGCTCGGCAAACAGTGCCTGCGCGCGCTCGCCATAGCCCGACAGGCCGATCGCGGCGCTGCGCCGCGCGATCGATGCGACCATCGTCGTCGTCGCAGGGTTGGCGTCATGCAGCCGCTTCAGCTGCGCCAGCGCCTGATCGAGCACGAACCGCGGCGCGATCACGCCCATCGCGGCATTGGCGCGGACGATGGCGGTGTCGTCGTCGAGCAATCGCGAGACGTCCGCAAGGCGCGCCATATAGGCGTCGGCATCGGCGCGGGTCTTCACCGACTGCTGCTGGTCGAGGAAACTTGCGACGCCGGTGTAGAAGCCACCGAGCTGCGTCACACCATATGGTCCGGGCCGATGCCCGAAACCGCCGCTGTGATAGGCGAAGCGCCCGACGCGCTGATCCGCCTCCAGCGTGAAGATCGCACTGTCGTAGGAGACCTGCGCGACCTCGCCCAAGCCGGCACGACCGAATGCGCGCAGTTCGGCAAGGTCACGATCGGTCTGCGCCCGTCGCGCCGCCCGCCCGCGCGCCGACCAGTCGGGAAAGCGCGACCTCAGCCCCGCCCGCACGCCGGTATCGAGCCCCAGGCTGGTCGCCATCGTCGGATCGCGGTCCAGGCTCGCGTAGAATTGGCGCATCAGCACCGCGCCGAGCTGGGCGTCGCGGGACGTGCGTGCTCGGACGCGTTGCCCTGCCGCGGCCGGCACTATCGAAGCGGCAGCGGCGACGCCCAACCCTGCGAGAACGTAACGGCGATCGACTTCTGCCATGATGCCCCTTCCGCAAAATCGCCCGATCCTAAACCCGTCGTGCTTCGGAGGGGAAGTCTCTCACACGCCCCGCCGCCGAGCCAATTCTCGCGCCGCGATCAGCCCGCGCACCCGGCGCGCGTCGTCCTCAGCCTCGTTATGCGGGCCGAGCAAGTGCGATGCGCGTTCGTAGCGCGCCAGTGCGCCCTCCAGGTCGCCCGCCGCCTCCGCACATACGCCCAGGTCGAACACTGTCGCGATATGGTCCGGCGCCTCGCGCTCCAGCCCCGACCAGCCCTGACACGCCAGCGGCAGATCCTGCTGCGACTGGCGGACAAGGCCCTTGAACTGCGTCGTCTGCACCGGGTTCAAACCTTTCGTCCTCTCGCGAAACCGCACCGAATAGGTCCGCACGGTCGGCGCGAAGGTGCGGCGCAACTCGCTGGCGAGATCGTCTGACAGCCGCGCCACCTCGCTCGCCACGCTGTCGGGCGAGACGTCGCCTTCGCACCATTCTGTCTGGTTGGTTCGCTCCGGCACCCCGGCCCACAGCACGCGCCGGTCGCGATCGTCGATCACGCGCGCGTCAACCGTCATCCGGACGAACCGGCGAATACAGTCGATCCGAATCCTCTCCTTGCGCACGCACTTCTTGCGCTCGTCCCGCTCGACGCATTTCTCGTCGGTACGGACGAGATCCTCCGACCGGACGCTGGTCGAGACGGCCCCCGTCACCACCCCATCGGCGTCGCGCGGATCGCGACGCACGACGAAATGGACGACGCCGTCGATTCCCGGCTTCGTCAACGCGCGTTCGAGTGCCGCGCCTATCTCCGCGCCACCGTGCCCGACGAAACGGTCGACCGCGATCGATCGCAACATTGCGACGTCGGGACTACCGGCCGGGAAGGTTCCGACCAGGTCGACATCCTCGGCGCGCGCACCAGATGTCAGCACCAATGCCGCTGCCAACACCCCAAGTCGCCGCATCCCATCTCTCCCGCACGGCATATCCATTACCCTGCCGCAACGACCTGATCCCATGTGGCAGATTAATCGCGGCTGCACGGGCTGACCGATGTCAGTCGGGGAAATGCTCGACATGCAATTCCGCGGTGCGGCCGTAGTAGACGACGCGCCGTCCCGGCACCGACACCAGATGGCCGACGCACCCTGCCGCCGCGACTGCGGCACAAAAGCGGTGATAGTCGATCGCCCCCATCTGCGCCGCCCTGACCGCCGCCGCCACGCCGTCGGCAGCGAAGCCCATGGCCGAGGCGGCCGTCAGCACATCGCATGCCAGCGTTTCGGATCACCCGTCGGGCGGGAACCACGTCTTCTCGGCGCGAACCAGATCGGCATAGTCGCGTTCGATGCCGGCCGCCATCATCGCGCCGACGACCTTCGGGAACGCCATCGTGCCCGCGTCCGATCCGGCCGTGG
>DASTEN010000288.1:0-2052 GCA_035709645.1 Sphingomonas sp. | reverse complement strand
CAGCTTGGTCTGCGCGGTCGGATCGGGGGTGCGGGTGTTGACGATCGCGCGGGTGGCGGTGCCGGCAAAGACCTTCTTCGTCGCCGCCTGCACGCGTGCCGGGGTGAAGAACTTCTTGGTCACCGCCCCTTCGAAGATACGCAACGACGTCTCCGCCCCGGCGACCGTTTCGCGGATATCGGTCGCGGCGATCAGATTGTCGGCGAGCAGCGCGCCCGCCGTCACCGGCGCGGTGCGAACCTCGTTTTCCATGCCGGCGCGGATTTCGGCGACCTCGCGGTCGATCTCGGCCTGGGTCGGCGGGGTGCGGATCGCATCGGCAATCGCCTGCCGCACGTCGCGCAGGGCCGCGGCCCAATCGTCGCCCAGCGGCAGGATCGACACCTGCGTGATGTTCGCCGACCGCGATACGTCGTCTAGGCTGGCACCGGCGGAGATGAAACTCCCCCCGCCCCGCGCCCGACTCTCCAGCCGCCGGTTGAGTATCCGCAACCCGATCTGATCCACCATCCGCTCCTGATTGAACAGGATCGTGTCGTCGCCGACCGTCCACGGCCGCAGCACCGCCATCTGCAACAGCGTCGGGATGGTCGGTTCGCTCACCGTCGCCGCGACCGGTTCGTTCGCTTTGGGCGATCCGAATTTCGGGTCGGCGGGTGCAGGACCGGTCCCGGCCCATGCCGAGAAATGCTTCTTCACCATCGCTTCGAGGATCGCCGGATCGGCGTCGCCGGCGATGACGATGATCGCGCGGTCGGGGCGATACCAGCGGTCGTGGAACGCCTTTACGCTGGCGGCGGTAGCAGCTTGCAGTGTTTCCACATTGCCGATCGGCGAGCGATCGGCGAGCGGCTGTCCGGCGAAGAACAGTGCCCGGGTCGCGTCGCCCAAGCGCACCTGTGGCCCAGGCTGTTCGCGCTGTTCGGACAGGACGACCGGGCGTTCGGCATCGAGCGCCGCCTGGCTGAGCGTCGGTTCGGTCATCATGCCCGACAGGATCTTCATGCTCTCATCGAGGCCGGCGGGCGTCGCGGAGGGCAGGTCGAGCTTGTAGACGGTCTGCGTAAAGCTGGTCGACGCGTTGCTGTCCGACCCGAAGGTAACGCCCAGACGCTGCCACACCCGTTTCGATTCTCCGTCGGGGACATGCACCGAACCGCGGAACGACAGATGCTCGATCAGGTGCGCGAAACCGCGCTCGCTGTCGGTTTCCATCAGTGATCCGGCGCCGATCGCGACGCGGATCGCGATCTGACCCGGCGGCACGCCGTTCTTGCGTACCGCATATTTCAGGCCGTTGGACAGCACCCCATAGGTCCATGACCGGTCGGGCGGAATGTCGCTGCCCTTGAACAGCCACGGCGTGTCCGGTCCCTGCGCCACCGGTTCGAGCGGCGGGAGTTGGCGGACGGGAGCCGGCGATGCGGGCGGGGTCTGCGCGGCAAGCGGCGCGGCGATCAGGGCCAGGGTCGAAAACGCGCCCGTGGCCAAGCGGAACGGAAATGCCATGCGCGAAGGTGTAGCGTCGTTGCAACGCCCCGACCAGTATCGACAAACGACGCGAAATATAAAGCTGTCGAACGCCCGCCGTTCAGCGCTCGCTCATCTTCGCATCATCGGTCTTCGCGACGCAGATACAGATACGCATCGTCGAATTCGGCCAAGGCCCGCAAGCCGGGCAGGTCGGAGATCGCAACCCGCTTGCCCCGCAAGTCCATCAGCCCGCGTTCGCGCAACTCGCGCAGCGTACGGTTCACATGGACCGGCGTCAGTCCGGTGCAGTCGGACAGATCGGCCTGCGTCAGGGGAAGCGCGAACCCGCTGTCATCGGCCTGATCGATCAGGCCCAGCCGCACCCGCAATTCGCAGATCAGGTGCGCGATCCGCTGGATGGCGCTGCGCCGGCCCAGCGACAATTCCCATTCGCGGTGGATCGCGGCGTCAAGCGCGGTCAGGAACCAGTAGACCCGTGCGAGGTGCGGCTGATCCTCGGTAATCTCCTTCAGCCTGGCGTGCGGCACCAGCACCACGCGGCACGGCGTCAGCGTCATG
>DASTEN010000287.1:0-3834 GCA_035709645.1 Sphingomonas sp. | reverse complement strand
CGGTGCGCGCGACGTGGCTGGCGCGCGGCCGGACGATCGGCACCGCCCTCGCCTCGCTGCTCGCGGCGTGGGGGGCGAGCGGCACCGACGGGCTCGCGACCGCGCCGCTGCTGTGGGGCGTCGCCGGGGCGGCGTTTCTGATCGGATCGGCGATGGTGCCGCTGCTCGCCGCATTTCCGCTAGCGGAGAGCCCTCGCCGCGATGCCGCCGGCGCCGAAGCGCGTCGCTGGCTGCCGTGGCGCTTCCTCGCCGCCAACGTCGTCGGCATCGTCGCGCTGGGCGCGCTGGCAAAGGCGGTGCTGCACCTGCCCCACGGAATCGCCGCGCCGGCGAGCGGGACGACGATCCTCACTCTGCTGATCCTCGGCCGAACGGCGTCGGCGTTCGTGCCATTGCGGCTTTCGTCACCGGCGCGGGGGCTCGCGATACTGGCATTGGTCTACGGCGCCGCGGCGGGCGTCGCGGCGCTGTTCGCCTGGCAGGCCGAAGGCGTGATGCTGCTGCTGCTCGGCGTCGCGCTGGGGCTGAGCAACCTGGTCGGTTGGGCGCTGCTGCCGGCGCTTGCCGATGGGCCGCGCGGATACGGCCTCTACACCATGGCGTCGAAGCTGGCGCTCGGCGTCGCGGGCCTCGCACTCGCCGGCGGGCTCGGGCGCGTGCCGACCTTTGCCGTCGGCGTGTTCCCGATGTTCGTCGACACGGTCGTTATAGCCTGTCTTGTCGCCGCGGCGCTGGCGTGGCCGCGCTTGACACCGGCGCGCGCCCGCGCCTTTTCACGCCCATGAACGGCATTACCGCGGGCAATTTCCCCGCCCGCTTCCTGCGCGAGGACGGCCGCCGCACGGCCACCGCCAACGAACGGGTCGTGATGGACCTGCTGTCGCGTGGCGACCCCGCCAGCCGCGCCGACCTCGCGCGCCTGACCGGTCTCGCTCCGCATTCGATCACCCGGCTTGTCGAGCCGCTGATCGCCCGCGGGCTGGTCAGCGAAGGAGCGCCGGTCGCCGCCGGTCGCGGCAAGCCGTCCGCCAAGCTGTCGCTGATCGGCCGGGCCGCCTTTTCGGTCGGCGTGTCGGTGATGACCGACGCTGTATCGATCGTCCTGCTCGACCTGGCCGGTGGGATCGCGGCCCAGCGGTCCGAGCGACTGGCCGACACCGGCATCGCCGCCGCCTGCGGACAGATTCGCCGGATGATCGACGCCGCGGTCGCCGACGCTGGCTGGGACCGCGACGCGCTGGTCGGCATCGGGGTCGGCGTCACCGGCTATTTCATCGGCGACGGCGCGCGGCTCAACCCGCCGCGGCTGCTCGATCCGTGGGCGCTGGTTCCGCTCGACACGATCCTGGCCGATGCACTCGGCGAAAAGGTGTGGATCGACAACGACGGCAATGTCGCCGCGATCGGCGAGGCGATGCTGGGCCACGGCCGCACCGTCCGCGACTTCGCCTATCTGTACTTCTCCGCAGGGTTCGGTGGCGGCGTGATCTCCGCCGGCCAGTCGTTGCGCGGTCGCCACGGCAACGCCGGCGAATTCGCGTCGATTCTGCCGACGGACTGGCCGCAGCCCAATCTCGAGGCGCTGCGGCTGATGTTTGAGGATGCCGGTACGTCGTTTCCCGACCTCCATGCGATGCTGTCGGCCCTCGACCCCGATCACGGTGCGGTCGACCGCTGGTTGGACGCGAGCCTTCCCTCGCTCAACCTGGTCGCCTCCGCCATCTCGGCGACGATTGATCCGACGCTGATCGTGCTGGGCGGCCGACTTCCGACTGCACTGGCGGACAGGATCATAGACCGCATAGCCTTCACCAACCCGGAACGCCGGGGCTATCGTCGCCCGATGGCAAAGATCGTCACCTCGACCATTGTCGGCGACGCTGCCGCCATTGGGGCGGCAACTCTGCCGTTGCGAGCCGCGTTCTTCGGCGCAAAAGACGTTCCGGGCGAGGTGGCTTAACTGCTGAACGACATACTCCGCTATACGGCTTCATATTGCCGATGATCTACAGACGATCCTTTCGCCTCTGCGCCGCGCCTCAAATCTCGATAGTTTTCCGATTATACGCGGAAGAATGCACTGCGTGATTACCCTGCCTGACAGCATAAGAATAAATATTGAACAACGTTATTAAATTTCCAACCGAGCGTAATATCAATTTTAGATCATCGATTACTTGTGCCTTACGGCGATTTTAAAACCAGAGATCACTCATCAGCCGGAAAGAACGATACCTAAATTATTAGCGGGTGTTGGGTCAGTCCAGCTTCTCCTCTTGATCGACATGCACCCAGTCTACGTCGATCCAGCCATCCCGTGACTGGGGCGTCCGCGCGAAGCTGAACAATCCGGGGCGGCTACCACGCCACCACGAAAACCGCGCCAGCGGGATCGCGTCGCCGATTGTCTGGAATCGACGACCGTCATCGACGCTATAGGCGTAGCGCACCATCTGATCGGTGCCGACTACCGCGCGCAGCAATACGATGTGCTGTTCGATTACGACGCCCGGTGTCTCGACGCCTTCGCTCGCCACCGCGATCCGGGTTCGCCCGCCCTTGCGCACCAGCCCGATCCAGCTCGGGCGTACGCCGAACAGCGTCAATCCCGCGCGCTGCCCGTCGACCATCGCGCGACCGTCGAGCCGGACCGTCGTGCGCATGACCGGACCGGTCAGCATCTGCGTCAGCGTGTTGCGCGCGCCTACCAGATGTTCCGCTGGGTTAGCGCGCAGCCGCAGCCAGCCCGGCCGCTCGGTCAGGCTCCAGCGCTGGTCGTCGGGATTGTGGTTCCATTGCCACTGCAGGCCAAGGCGCGACGTATCGAATCCGTCGCGCGTTTGCGGACGCCAGGCCGGCTGTCCCGCGACGGGAATCGCATGGGTCGCGACCGGCTGGCCCGACATCTTGCCGGGGATCGGATCGCCGACCACCGGCCAGCCATCGGCGCCCCATGCGACCGGTTGCAGATGGGTGATCCGCCCGAACGCCCCGGTGCTGTTGAAATGGACGAACCAGCCCTTGCCGTCGGGCGTCTCGACCCAGCCGCCCTGGTGCGGACCCTGAAAAGCCGTAGTCCCGGGTTCGAGCACGACGCGGTGCTCATACGGCCCGGAAATCGAGCGCGACCGCAGCACGACCTGCGCCCCCTTCTCGACCCCGCCGATCGGTGCCCAGATCTGATACCAGCCGTCGCGCTTGTAGAGCTTGGGGCCTTCGAGCACCGGCAGCGCCGCCTTGTCCTCGACGATCACGCGCCCGGCATCGAGCACGCCGCTCCCGTCGGGACGCATCCGGTGGAGGATCAGCGGCCCCGCCCCCACCCGCGAATGGACCAGCCACGCGCTGCCGTCGTCGTCCCAGAACGGACATGGGTCCTCCAGTCCGGCTTGCGCGATGACCTGTACCGGTTTGCTCCACGGACCGGCCGGATCTCTCGCGCTCGCCATAAACACGCCTTCATCTGGGGTCGCCCAATAGACGTAGAACCGTCCGGCATGATGGCGGATCGATGGCGCCCACACCCCGCCGGCATAGCGCGTACCGCCGACCGGCTTGGAAATCGTGTCGGTCAGCGTGTGCGGTCCCGGCATGTCGTACTGCGGCGCAAAGGAAAGTCGCGGCAGGACGTGACCGATGATCCGCCAGTGGACCAGATCGCGCGACTGGAGCACCGGGATGCCCGGCGACAGGTGGAAGCTCGAGGACACCAGATAATAGTCGCGGCCGACGCGGATCACGTCAGGATCGGAATAATCGGCGAACAGCACCGGATTGGTGTAGACGCGCGGCCCCGCCGCCGTGCCGGCAGCCGCCGCCAGCACCGATGCAGCC
>DASTEN010000286.1:0-4413 GCA_035709645.1 Sphingomonas sp. | reverse complement strand
TGGTCGGCGCGTTCCACCAGCCGAGCCTGGTGTTGGCCGACATCGATGCGCTCGCCACCCTCCCCGAGCGCGAGATGCGCGCGGGCTTCGCCGAGGTGATCAAGTACGGGCTGATCGGCGATGCCGAGTTCTTTGAATGGTGCGAAGCCAATGCGTCTAAATTGCTCGCCGGCGATCCCGACGCGCGCGAACACGCCATCGCAAAGTCGGTCGCGGCCAAGGCGCGCATCGTCGGCGAGGACGAACGCGAGACGACGGGGCGGCGCGCGCTGCTCAACCTTGGTCACACCTTCGGCCATGCGCTTGAGGCAGAAGCGGGATTTTCCGATCGGCTGCTCCACGGCGAAGGCGTCGCAGCCGGCATGGCGCTCGCCTATGGCTACTCGGCCGCGCAAGGGCGCGCTCGCCCGGCGGACGCCGACCGGGTCGCCGCGCACCTTTGCGCCGTCGGCCTGCCGCATGATCTGGCGAGTGCGGGGATCGCCGCCGACGGCGCGACGTTGGTCGCGCATATGTTGCACGACAAGAAGATGGACGCCGGTACCCTGCCCTTCCTGCTCGCCCGCGGGATCGGCCAGACCTACCTCGACAAGACCGTCGATCTGACCGCCGTTCGGGATTTCCTAGATGCCCAACGGCGTTAAGAAGTCCGACCTGCCGACGAAGGTCTGCCCGGCGTGCCAGCGGCCGTTCACCTGGCGCAAGAAATGGGCGCGGGACTGGGAAAACGTCGTCTATTGTTCGGACGCGTGCCGGAAAAAGCGTTAGCGCGTCGCCTCTCAACCGTCATCCCCGCGAAGGCGGGAATAGATAGTCGCTAATCGTGCTGCTTCATCGCGACGGCAGCCAGAATTGATCCCCGCCTTCGCGGGACTGACGGATCAGGCGCGCACGTGCCAGGCCAACCACAGCCACCCGACGATCAGCAACGTCCCCCCGATCGGCGTCACCGCGCCCAGCCACCGCGGCGCGCCGAAGGCCATCGCGTAGAGCGTGACCGCGAAGATCGCCCCGCCCGCGACGAACAGCGCCGCCGGCCCCTTCGCCTCCAGCCTGAGCGCCAACAGCGCCGCGACGGCGTGGATCAGCTGATACTGCCCCCCGGTCCGCAGCCATTCCGCCGCCTTCGCATCCGCCGCGCCATGCGCCCCGAACGCCCCCGCCGCCACGGCCAGCGCGCCCGACAGCGCCGCAAAAATCGCCAGCCAGTTCATCCGCACTCTCCCGATGGCGTCCGCGACCCCGGCAGCGGTTCCGGCCGCTCACGATTCGGGCGGCGTTGCGGCGCCCAGCCGCCGTCGGCGATCACCGCATCGCGCGCGGCCCGCAGATCGCCCGCTTCGAACTGAATCTTCAGCCGCTCGCGGTCGCGGCCACGGTAGAAGTCCTCCGTCCGGTCGATCTCGCCGGCGTCGACGCCGACCGCCGCCATCGCATCGCGCGCCATATGAACGGCCGAATCGAGCACTTCGCGCACCACACCGGCGACCGGCGCGTCCTTCAGCTTGACCAGCGCGCGCCGGTCATAGGCGCGCACGAAAATGGCGGCGGCCGGGAACGCCTTGTGCACCGATTCGATGAATTCGGACTCGATCCCGTCGCCGTCGTTACAGAACAGGATCAGCTCGGCCTCCGCCGCACCCGCCTGGCGCAGCATGTCGAGCCGCAAGCCGTCGCCGTAATAGACCTTCGCCCCCAGCGTGGCTGCGATGTCGATCATCTCGATATCGGTGTCGATCAGCGTGACCGCAATTCCCTGCGCATTCAGCATCTGGCCGACCGTCTGGCCGAACCGGCCATATCCGACGATGATCGCGTTCGATCCGTCTGCGCTCGGCCCGTCGCGTTCGGCCTCGACCACCGGCGCCGATCGAAACTTGCGCGTCGCCATCATCAGGAAGGGGGTCGTCGCCATGCTGAGCGTCACGATCGCTCCGAACAGGCTGGCCGCCTCCGGCGCGATCAGCAGCGCGTTCTGGGCTTGCGCGAACAGCACGAACCCGAATTCGCCGCCCTGACTGAGCAGCAGCCCAAGCGCCAGCGCCTGCCGCCACTTCATCCTGAAGACCAGGCCGATGCCGGTGATCAGCGCCGCCTTCACCGCCACCAGCGTCACCGCCATCGTCAGGACGAACACCGGCCGCTCGGCGATCGCGGTCAGGTCGAGCATCATGCCCACCGCCAGGAAAAACAGGCCGAGCAGGATCGACCGGAACGGCTCGACATCCGCCTCCAGCTCGTGCCGGTAGGGCGAATCGGCCAGCATCATGCCGGCGATGAACGCACCCAGAGCCGCCGACAGCCCCAGCGCCTCCATCACCGCGGCGCTGGCGATGACGGTGAACAGCCCTGCGAAGACGAACATCTCGCGCTCGCCGAGATTGCCGATCAGGCGGAACAGCGGACGTAGCAGATAGCGGCCCGCCGCAATCAGGCCGACGATGGCTCCGACGGTGTAGAGCGCGAGCAGCCACCCCGGCGGCCCTGCGGCATCGGCCGGGTTCCGGCTCATCGCGGCGACGATCGTAATCATGGGGACGATCGACAGGTCCTGAAACAGCAGGATGGCAAACGCACGTTCACCGAACGGCGTGCGCAGCCGACCGGCGGATTGCAGCATCGGCAACACCTGTGCGGTCGATGACAGCGCCAGCGGTAACCCTAGCGCCAGCGCGGCCTCCGGACTGAAGCGCGCGACCACCAGCAGGATCGCACCGATTGCCAGACCGCACAGCACGACCTGCAATCCGCCGACCGCAAAGATATCCTGCCGCATCCGCCACAGCCGGGATGGGTTGAGTTCGAGCCCGACGAGGAACAGCAGCAGCACGATGCCGAGTTCGGCGATGTGCATCTTTGATTCCGCGCCTCCGACCAGCCCGAGCAGCTGCGGCCCGACGACCGCCCCGGCGACGAGATAGCCCAGCGTCGCACCCAGCCCGAGCCGACGGAACAGCAGCACGAACGCCAGCGCGAATCCGAGCAGCGGCACGGCATCGTGCAACAGGCTGCCGGTCGGTTGGGCCGCTTCGGTCATCGCGCGTTCGCCTTTGCCGCCTGTTCCGCCGCCTCCGCCGCGGCTTCGAACGCGAGCCGGATCGAGGGATGGCGCGCACTGTGCGGCAGCGCCGGCGTGAAGATTTCCAGGCCAGGCCAGTCGGGCGGCGTATCCCGTTCCCCCGCCAGCCACGCGGTCAGTGCCTCGCTGGCGACCGCCAGTTCGGCAGGGGATTTGCCGATCGCCGCCGCCCCGAACAGCGACGCCGACGCCTGGCCGAGCGCGCAGGCCCGCACCAGCATGCCCAGCGTCTCGATCCGACCGTCGGCATCGACCGTCACGTCGACCGTCACTCGGCTGCCGCAGATCGGCGAACGCTTCTCGACCGTCGCCATCGGCTGGGGCAAGCGTTCGTGATGCGGGATCGACGCGGCAAGGCGCAGGATGGTGGCGTTGTAGAGGGGCGCGGTCACGGCCCCCATGTAGGGCAGATGCGCGAGCGGTGCATCCCGGTTTTGTCGTTCGTTCGGGAGACGTGGCGTGGGAGAGGAAAAGGCGATTCAGAAAAGGCGCGAAGGCGCCAAGACAAGAAAGAGCCGAGCCGCATTGCAGCTAGGAAAATTATGAAAATGGAGTCGAGAGAGGTGACGCACCGGCCAATCAGCCGCCTCCTCCTTCACGCCTTCGCGCCTTCTCTGAACAAACCTTCTTCTCGCGTCCCCGCGGCGACATCACTTCTCCGCGTCGACGCTAGGCGACGGCACGGAGCTATTATTCGGTCCGAACACCGGCTGCCCCTTGCGCCGCCGGTCGACGAAGTCGGCGATCGACGCAGACGTGGCGTTGAGCAGCGGATACGTCCGCGACGATTTGATCCACGCTGGTCGCTGTCGCGGCCCGCCGCCGAGCGTATCGATCACCAGCACGATCATGAGGAACGCCAGGCTGGCGAGGATCAGGCCTTTCAGGGCGCCGAACCCGAAGCCCAATCCGCGGTCGACCGGCCCCAGGATCGACGTCCGCGTCCGCGCGCCGATCGCGTTGGCGACCAGCCGCCCGCCGAACCAGGTTATGCCGCCAATTACCGCAAACGCCAGCGTCGCCGCACCGGCCGCCGTTCCGACGGTGTCGGTCAGCATCGCGGTCAGCGGCGTGTGAAACAGCTTCAGCGCGAACACGACGAAGATCCAAGCCATCAGGCTCAGCACTTCGGTCACGAATCCGCGCATCAGGCCCAGGATGGCCGCACCGCCGACAGTGATCAGTACCAGGATATCGAGCGCTGTCAGGCCCATGCTATTCTTCCCGCCCACCCCCGAACCGTTCGTGTCGAGTAGCCGTCGAGCTTGCCGAGACGGCGTATCGAGACCACCCATCCCTCGATACGCGCTCTCGACAAGCTCGATCGCTACTCG
>DASTEN010000285.1:0-2572 GCA_035709645.1 Sphingomonas sp. | reverse complement strand
GTGCTGCGCATCGGCGGGGCGGAGGCGCGGCCGTTTCTGCAAGGACTGGTGACGCAGGATATGGGCGCGGTGACGCCGGAGACGCCGCACTGGGCGGCGCTGCTGAGCGCGCAGGGCAAGGCGCTGTTCGACTTCATCCTGTGGGCAGACGACGACGCCATCCTTATCGATTGCGAAGCCGACGCCGCCGATGCCCTCGCCAAGCGACTGACGCTCTACCGTCTGCGCCGGGCGGTGACGATCGAGCGTAGCGACCATGCCGTACACTGGTCCCCGACCGGCGATCGGGGCGTTCCCGATCCCCGGCTGGCCGCACTCGGTCGCCGCTGGCTGGCCCAACCCGGCGACCCCGCCAGGGGCTGGACCGAACACCGGTTGCGCCATGGCGTGACCGAGGGCCGTGCCGAACTGGGCGACGGCCAGACGCTCTGGCTCGAATGCAATGCCCGCGAACTGAACGGGGTCAGCTTCACCAAGGGTTGCTATGTCGGGCAGGAAAATACCGCACGGATGAACTATCGTTCGACCGTCAACCGCCGGCTGGTCGTCGTCCCGACCACTACTCCCGGCCCGCGTACCCGGCTGATCCACGAAGCGCTCGGCCTCGCCGTCGAACATCGCAAGGTCGACGATCTCGGCGAGGCGCTTCGCCCCGACTGGCTGACCGCCGCGCTTGCCATTCCCACGTCAGAATAATTCGTCGAGCAACAGGTGGAAGTCGATCTTCCGCCGGTCCGGTTGCCCGATACCATAGCGCCCGAACATCCGCTCGGTCAGCCCGTGTCCGAATTCGTCCAGACAATGGGCGAGGATCGCCAAATCCTGATAACGGTCCGCAACCCCGACACGGCTAAGATCGATGCAGCCGACGACCCGGCCATTCTCGATCAGCACATTATCCAGTGAAAAATCGCCATGCGTCACGACAGGATCGGGCGAGAGCGGCAACAGACGCTGCATTGCATCCCAGACCTGCTCGGCACGCCAGCCTTGGCGGGCCTCGTCAAAATCGTCTTCGTCGACTAGACCGGCGTCGATCCGCGCACGTGCAGCGCGAAGCCGAACGGCATATCCGCTGTTGAACGGACAGTCGTCGACCGGAACGGCATGTAGCGCACGCAGAAAATCGGCGAGCACATCGACCGTCTCGCCCGCCCGCCCCGGCTCCGTATCCAGTATCTGCCACGCCGTCCGCCCCGGCAGAGCGGTCGTCAGCAACCATGCCGTATCGGCGGTCGCTTCGAACCGTACCAGTTCCGGCACGGCCACCCGCCCGTCAGCCAGCGCAGCCGCACCATCTCGGCAACCACATCATCAGCCACCGCCCCTTCGCCCTGTTTCAGAAACAGGTCGGGCGCCCCCGCCTTGCCGTACAGGCGATGGATCGTCCCGCCGGATTCGCCCACCAGATCGCGCGCCCAGCGATAGCCGGCGACATTCGCCGCCCATCCCGACGGCACCGCCGCCGAGCCACAGGCCGTTTCGCGCTCGTCCATATCCTGTCCTGCCCATGCCGCCGACCGAACCGATCGCGACGACCCGGCCAAACGAAAAGGGAGGCCGGTTGCCCGACCTCCCTTCCGAGAATTCCGCTTCTAAAAGAAGCTGAATTACATGCCCGAACCCGGACCGTAGGTGATTTCCACGCGACGGTTCTGCAGTTCGCGAACACCGTCGGCGGTTTCGACGCGCGGACGGCCTTCGCCGAACGCTTCGGTCGAGATCGTGCCACCCGAGATGCCACGGCCTTCCATGTACGCACGGACCGCATCAGCGCGACGCTGCGACAGACCGACGTTGTACGAAGCCGAACCCGAGCGGTCGGCGTGGCCGGCCAGCATGACCTGCGCGTTGCCGCACGACTGGTAGTTCGAGATGGCGTTGTCGAGAATGCCAGCCGCTTCCGGCGTGATGTCCGACTTATCCCATTCGAAGAACACGATGTACGGTCCCGGCGTGCAGACGACCGGCGGCGGCGGCGGCGTTTCGACCGGCGGCGGCGGCGGCGGCGGCGTTTCGACCGGCGGCGGCGGCGGCGGCGGCGGGGTCGGCGCGCCGAAGTTGAAGGTCAGGCCGCCCAGCAGGCTGTGCGAACGGAAGCGACCGTCATAGCCGACGCCACGGACGTTCACGAGGCGGACGTCATCGGCGTTGAAGAAGCGATACTTCAGCGACACGTCGACATTTTCGCTCAGCGGCGCGCGGATGCCCGCCAGAGCCTGCCATGCGAACACGGTGTCCGAATCGTCGAGCGCCGCGAAGTTGTTGTTGACGCGATAGTCGTGCGCCTTGACGCGAGCGACACCGGCACCACCGCCGACGAAGCCGCTGATCGCGTCGTCGTCACCGAAGTCGAGCAGGGCATTCGCCATGAACGACAGCGCCGAGGTACGGCCACCGCCGCTGTAGGTGCCTGCACCGACCGCCGTGGTCGGGCCGGTCGCGATCGAACCGGTCGTGCGCAGTTCGTCGACGGTTGCGCTCTTGTACGCAACTTCGGCTTCAACGCGCAGCGCGCCGAAGTCGTAACCGACGGTGCCACCGACGTCGTAGCCATAGTTGCTGTCGACGG
>DASTEN010000284.1:0-3598 GCA_035709645.1 Sphingomonas sp. | reverse complement strand
CGGCGTCAGCTTGAAGTCACCCGCGACCGAGCCCAGCGGCGCGGTCAGCGCGCCGTTCACCGCCGTCCACACCGAGCCGAAGCGGTTCGCGCGCACCGTCGCCCCGACGATCCCCAGGTCCCAGTCGGCCGACAGGTTCAGCTTCGTGCGCGGCTGCGAATCGGTCAGGCGATAGCTTTCCTGACGACCGAACAGCGGTGCGCCTTGCAGCAGCGGGTTCGGCAGCACCGCGCGATTGGTGATCTTCGTCGTGTTGTAGTTATATCCGGCGGTCAGCACGAAACGCCCCGCGCCGAATTCGGGCAAGCGATAGGTACCGATGATGTCGACACCCTGGGTGCGGGTATCGACGCCATTAACGAAGAAACGTGCCGACGTAACGCCGTTGATCCCTGCCCCGGTCAGCAGGTTGACCACCGCGGTCCCGGTCAGGTTCTCGGTCAGCGTCACGCGGTCCTTGATGCGGATGTTGTAATAGTCCGCGGTCAGGCTGAAGCCGGTGAACGGGTTGAGCGTGATGCCGCCGGCCAGATTCAGCGCCTTTTCCGGCTCCAACTGCTTGCCGCCGAGCGCCAGCGCGACACGGCTGGTCGCCGGGACCGTGACGATGTCGATCAGCACCGGGGTGTTGACGACGGTTCCGTTCGGCTGCGTCACCGCAACGATCGTATTGTTCGTCGACGTCGTCGTGAAGAACTGCTGCGCCAGGCTCGGCGCGCGGAAGCCGGTCGACACCGAACCGCGGATGGCGATGCCCTTCACCGGCTCCAGCCGCGCGGCCAGCTTGCCGTTCCAGGTATCGCCGAAGTCGGAATAATGCTCGTAACGGCCCGCCGCCTGCAGCGTCAGGATGTCGTTCACCTCGGCATCGAGTTCGAGATAGCCGGCATAGCTGTTGCGCGACACGTCGGTCGCATTCGACGGCTGGAAGCCCGGAAACACCTGCGCCCCCGGTGCCGCGCCATTGGCGACGAACGGCCCGCCGACATAGCTGGCGACGTTGCCGGGGCGGATCTTGAAGTTCTCGTTGCGGTATTCGCCACCGACCGCGAAGCCCAGGCTGGAGAAGAAGTCGACGTCGATCTTGCGGCTGAGATCCAGGTTCACGACCGTCTGGCCGAACGCGATGCCGCCCGCGTCGAAGCGCTGCGGTGACAGATTGCCGCCCAGCGACACGTTAAAGCTGTCGATCGTCTGATAATCGAGCTGGTTCGAGCCGTAGACGACCGACAGGTCGGCCTTGAACCCGGCGACGTCGGTGCGAATGCCGGCGGCACCCGATACGTCTTCGATCTGGCTCTGGATCTTCGGCAGGAAGCCATCGGCGTAATAGGGCACGAACGTCGTGGTCGACGCCGCCCAGTTGCGGTTGCGCGCGTCGTTCGGGCGGCGGAAGAAGCCCGCACCGATGCCGTCACGGATGCCGTAGGTGCCGAAAGCGTAGAGCTCTGCATTGGCGCCGATGTCATAGCCCGCGTTGACGATGACGTTATAGTCGACCGTCTTGCCGTCGCCGTAGCCGTGGTTGAACCGATTGGCGTTCAGTTCTTTGGCGTAATCGGCCGCAGTGTTCTGATACTGGCGCCGCGGGTCGGCACCCGAGCGCTGCGTCGGGTCGCGATCGCGGAACTGCGCCGAGAAGGTGAAATAGCCGCCCTCGCCGATCGGCAGGCCAAGCCGCGTCGCCAGCGTCAGCGTGTCGCCGTCGTGACGCTTCACCTCGCCGCCGTAGTTGAGCTGCAGGACGTCGTTCGCGCCGCCGTTGTTGGTCAGCACGTTGGGCACGCCGTTCGTGGCCGACACGCCCAGCACCTCGTTCACGCCGCTCTGCGTCGTACGATACTGGCCGAAGGTAACCGATCCCGACACGCCTTCGCGCTTCGACAGCTGGATGTTGATGACGCCGGCGATGGCGTCCGAACCATATTGCGACGACGCGCCGTCGCGCAGCACTTCGATCCGGTCGATCGCGATCGGCGGAATCTCGTTCAGGTCGACCGCGCCCGACCCACGGCCGACCGAGCCATTGAGGTTGAGGAGGGCGGCCTGGTGGCGGCGCTTGCCGTTCAGCAGCACCAGCGTCTGGTCCGGCGCCAGTCCGCGCAGCGTCGCGGGGCGCAGCGAATCGGTGCCGTCGGTCAGCGATGGCTGTGGGAAGTTGAACGAGGGGACGAGCTGGTTCAGCACCTTGTTCGTTTCGGTCTGGCCGCTGTTTGCCAGCTGATCGCCACCGATGACGTCGATCGGCACCGGGCTTTCCGCGATCGTCCGTCCCGCTACGCGGCTGCCGGTGACGACGATGGTATCCTCGGTGATCGGCGCGTCGTCGGCCTGCGCGGCGGGCACATCCTGCGCGAACGCTGGAGCCGACAAGGCGGCGGATGACACGGAAATGGCGAGCATGCTCAGCAATTTTAGGCGCATGATATTCCCCCGTTACGACATGTTCAGCCCATCGCGAGCCAATTCGCCGCAACATCTTATGCGAGCGCGCAGGCGTAACAAGGATGTCACAGGCTCCGGCGACGACTTAGCGCCACGCTGTTGCCGCGGCGCAACAATGCTGCGGCCAGCATTCCTCCGGTTGACAGCCCCCGCCCCTTTCGGTAGCAGCGCGCCTTCATCCCGCCCGGCATGCCGTCGCGGGCCCGGATTTTTGATGAGAGTTTGAAACGCCATGTTCGCAGTCGTGCGCACGGGCGGCAAGCAGTATCGCGTTGCCGCCGGAGACAAGATCGTCGTCGAGAAGATCGACGGTGAGGCCGGTTCGTCGGTCACCCTGGGTGACGTGCTGCTCGCGGGCGAGGGTTCGGACCTCAAGTCGGTCGCCGGCCTGACGGTCGCCGCGGAAATCGTCGCGCAGGCGAAGGGCGAGAAGGTCATCGTCTTCAAGAAGCGCCGCCGCCACAACTATCGCCGCAAGAACGGCCACCGCCAGAACCACACGATCCTGAAGATCGTGTCGATCGGCGGATCGGAAGAGAAGAAGGCGAAGACGACGAAGGCCAAGACGGCCGACGTTGCCCCCGCCGACGCCGCTGCCGCCCAGGCATAAGCGCGTTTCCGAACAGACGAATAAGAAGAGAGTTTAGGTCATGGCACATAAGAAAGCAGGCGGTTCGTCGCGTAACGGTCGTGATTCGGCCGGCCGTCGCCTTGGCGTGAAGAAGTTCGGTGGTGAGCAGGTCATCGCCGGCAACATCATCATCCGTCAGCGCGGTACCCGTGTGTACCCGGGCGCCAACGTCGGCATGGGCAAGGATCATACCCTGTTCGCGCTGACCGACGGCCGTGTCGCGTTCAAGGACGGCAAACTTGGCCGAAAGTTCGCGACCGTAGAGATTATGGCCGAAGCGGCCGAATAACGGGTAACCGATGACGGGTTGCCCACCAGGGTGACCCGGCGTTCCGTAAGGAACCAGCCAAACAAGGGAGGACGGGTCGCCCCGGACTCCCTTTTTTACTGCTCCCCTCATTCGCGACTGTCGCGGCCACGTCATATCTTCGTGGTTGGGCGACACGCGCGACACGAGGAGAGTGGACATGGTCGCACGCACCCCCCGTCTGACGCTCCGGCCCGGCTGGATCGAGGACGCCC
>DASTEN010000283.1:0-2949 GCA_035709645.1 Sphingomonas sp. | reverse complement strand
ACCAGGCCCGCCAGCGCCGCTCTGGTCCGGTCGTCCAGCCGACCTTCGGCGGGCAGAAACGCATCGGTGATCGACGCGTTGAGCGCGGCGCGCGCTCGCGAATCGGCGCCGGCGGCCCGGGCCAGCAAAGCCCGCACCCCGGGCCCTGTCGCCCCATGCGTGATGGCGGAAGCGTCCGTCATATCGTCCCGGTCTAGCGCGCCGTCGTTAAAGCGGCCCTAAGGCTTTTCGCGAATTGCCTCAATCGCCATGCCGAGCGAGGCGAGCGCGTAGACCGCGGTCAGCCCCAGGCCTGCGGCCGGATAGCCGGCGATGGCAGCAGGCAGCAGGATCAGCGGATGCGCCGCCGGCGTCGCCCACCACCGCCGCCGCGGCACCGGTGCGCGTTCCAGCAGCACCGCACAGGCGATGGTCGCCAGCGCCAGGACCAATCCGGCGTAATCCCCATTTGCGCGGGTCGCATCGACACCCGTCAACAGCACGACAGCCGCCGCCAGACCTTGGATCGACCGTTCCTGCGCCCGGGCCAGTCGATCCTCTCCGCGCAGCCAGCTCAGCATCGATCCGGTCGAGAGCGCAGCCATCCCGGCCAGGCCGACCGCGATCCCCGCCGCCGGCATCATGCCCAACATCAGCGCGACCGCCCCCATGCCGGCAACACCGCCCGCCGCCGTCACCCCCCAGGCCGGCACGCCGCGCGCAACCAGATGCGGCAGCGTCCAGCCGGTAATCGGCGTAAAGATGAAGCGGTCGGTCCATGCCGTGCGGCGATCGCCGAGTGCTGCGAGCACGGATTTCGACCGCCGCAACAGCGCGGCCGAATTGCGTTCGACACCATGCCGGGTCCGACCGGTCGCCGGCGGCAGCAACAGCTGGACCGCGCGCGCGGCGACGGCCTGTCGCAGCAAGGTCGACTGGAAATCATAATCCGCGGGTAACGAGGCGACATCCGCCAGCCGGGCTGCGGGCACGCGGGCCAGCCCCGCCCAGCTATGCGAATTGTCGACCCGTTCGATCCCGCCGCTGCCGTCGCCATCGCGCGTGACAAGGACCGCTTCGTGGGTTTCGGACGCCAGCCATTCGATGACAGCGTCGGTCGTCACCAGCGCATCGGCGACGACGATGACCTGCGCCAGCGGATGCACCTTCGCCGCGGCCTCCTCTGCCGATCGCACGACATCGACGGTCGCGCCGCGCGTCGCGATCCGGCTGGTCGCGCCGAGCAAGGCGGGCGTGACGCGCGACACGGCGACCAGGATGTGGCCGACGCCCACGGCTGCCAGCAGCCGCGCCTGATATTCGACCAGCGTCGCACCGCCGAACGGAAGGGTCGCCGCCAACGCGTCGGGGCGATCCTCGGCATCCTCGGTCGCGAAGATCAGGCCGGTCAGCATGGAGTTCCTCCGGTGCTCCCGCGCAGGCGCGAGCCCAAGGCAACGAGCAACACCGGCTGCGTATCAGCAACCCTAACTTTCCGCCTGCGCAGAAGCACGGTGGGGTTGACGGCCGCCATCAGTACAACAGGTACGCGCGGCGCGCGTCCTCCCATGCCGCCTCATCCGGCCGGGTCAGCGCATCGAGATCGCCCGGCAGCGCCCCCGGATCGTCGACCCATTCGCGCAAGCCCGTCCCGCCGTTGATGACGTCGATCGCCAGCTTGTCGAACACATATTCATACGGGAAATCGCGCCACAGCGGATAGTCGGGATAGAGCGTCCGGATCGCCTTGAACGCCAGCGCCTGCAACCGCCACGGGCGGAACGCCTGATGGTCGTACGCCGCGCCCTCCGCGTGGATGTGCAGCCCGGCACAAAGCTGGTGGACATGCTTGTGGAAGGTCGGCTCGAAGCTCACCTCGCGCAGCACGCAGCCGGCAAGCCAGCCCGGCCCCGTCCGCCGCATCTCCGCCAACACCGCCCGCGCGTCGATGTCGGGCGCGCCGAACAGTTCGAGCGGCCGGGTCGTCCCCCGCCCCTCGCTCAGCGTCGTGCCCTCCAGCATCACTGTGCCGGCATAGGCGCGCGCCATGTTGAGATTCGGCGCATTCGGACTTGGGTTGATCCAGATGCGATCGGTCGGCCAGCCGAAGCCCGGCGCGGCGTCGGGGGCATAACCCTCCATTTCGATCACGCGATAGTCGACGGCGAGCTTGTAGTGATCGATGAACCATCGCCCTAGCTCGCCGAGCGTCAATCCGTGCCGCATCGGCATCGGCCCGGCACCGACGAAGCTTTCCCAGCCGGGCAGCAACGTCAGCCCCTCGACCGGGCGCCCGGCCGGATTGGGCCGATCGAGCACCCACACGTCCTTCCCATACTCCGCCGCCGCTTCGAGCACATAGAGCAGCGTCGTGATGAAGGTGTAGATGCGGCAGCCCAGGTCCTGCAGGTCGACCAGCAGGACGTCGAAGGTGTGCATCGACTGGCCCGTCGGACGGCGCACCTCGCCGTACAGGCTGAAGACGGGGACGCCGTGGATGGGGTCGTCGAAGTCCGGCGATTCCATCATATTGTCCTGCTTGTCCCCGCGCAGGCCATGCTGCGGCCCGAAGGCCGCGGTGACGTCCACGCCCGCTGCGACCAGCGCGTCGAGCGAATGCGTCAGATCCGCAGTCACCGACGCCGGGTGCGCGAGCAACGCGACGCGGCGGCCCTTGAGGCCGTTCAGCAGTTCCGGGTCGGACAGGAGGCGATCGATGCCGAATTTCATGGGTTTGCGACTGCCGGGACTTTCAGCGCAAAGCAATCGGGATGATGGAAATCGGGCGCCCCAGGCGGGTGGGCGAGCGACCAGTAGGATTTGGTGCCGTCGGTTTCCTCGATGACCGCGGTCAGGGCGACGTGGGCTGAGCCCGCCGGCACGTTCGAAAGATCGATGTCAGCCACGATGCCGGTCGCCGTTCGCTCGATCACCGGATCGACCGCAAGCAATAGCTCCCGCATTCCGTCG
>DASTEN010000282.1:0-4081 GCA_035709645.1 Sphingomonas sp. | reverse complement strand
CCCGTCGATCTCGACCGGGGGCAGCCCCGGCGGTAGCGCGCCGGACGCCATGATGTGCCGCGCGTCGATCCGGTCGGTCGTCGTGTCGAAATAGCGGAAATTGCCACTTTCGACATCGACCGCGCCGACCGACAGCCGCACCGGTCCGGCATTCAGCAGGTCCCAGTCGACCAGCGTGTCGAGCGTCTTCGCGAGCGGCGCCGAATCGTAGAAGCTGAGTGCTGCCGGGGTGCCCGGTGCGGCGAGCGTCGGCGGCACGCCCCGCGGCGTGAAGAAGCCGGGGACGCCGGTCGCCATGACGCTCCACGCTGACCATTCGTGGACGAATTCGCGGACCTGGTCCTGCGGGAAGATCGGGAAGCTGGGCAGCGCGGACGCGGTCATGTCCCAGAAGACCTTCAGCCGCGCGACGCGCCTCTCGGGCGGGTTGCCGGCGACGATCGCGGCATTGACCGCGCCGATCGAAATGCCGGCGACCCAGTCGATCTCGATGCCGGTTTCGGCCAACGCCTCGATCACGCCGGCCTGATAGCTGCCGAGCGCCCCGCCGCCCTGCAAGACCAGCGCCACGCAATCGGGCAGCGGCAGCGCGGCATCGCGCGTGCGCTTGGGGCGGCGAGGATCGGCATCGGCCATCGGCGCCTTCAATGGCTTCCGGCGTGGATGGTTGCAACCTCCGCGGGCCTCAAAGCATTATGTGACGGACAAGAAACGAACGCCGAACAACAAACAGGGGGCAGACGCGATGCGTCTCGACGATCTCGATCCCAGCGACAACGTCCGCGATCTCGGCTCCGGCGGCGGTGGCGGCGGGGGGATACCGATCCTGGGGCTGCTGCTGCCCTTCCTGTTTCGCGGGCGAATGGGCTGTGGGTCGCTGGTCCTGATCGGCATCGTCGGCGCGTTTCTGCTGTTCTCGGGTGGGCTCGGATCTCTGACCGGCGGTGGCGGCAGCCAACGCACCGGTGGATCGACGACGGCGGGCCAGTCGGGCGCGCAGGTCTGCAACACCGAGGATCGTCTGTTGTCGTGCCGTGTTCTCGCGTCGACCGAACAGGTCTGGGAAAAGATCTTTGCGGCGAATGGCCAGCGCTATCAGGCGCCGACGCTCAACTTCTATCAAGGCGGGACGCGGTCGGGCTGCGGCCAGGCGTCGTCGGCGGCAGGCCCCTTCTATTGCCCGGCGGACAATGGCCTCTACCTCGACACCACTTTCTTCAACGAATTGTCGAACCGTTTCGGCGCACAGGGTGATGCGGCACAGGCCTATGTCATCGCGCATGAAGTCGGTCACCACATCCAGAACCTGACCGGCGCCGCGCAAAAGGTGTCGCAGATCCAGCGCAGCGGCGACGAACGCGCGGGCAATGCCGCCTCGGTCCGTCTCGAGCTCCAGGCCGATTGCTTCGCCGGTGTCTGGGCCCGGCAGAGCGGACGTCTGCAACCCGGCGATATCGAGGAAGGCCTGACCGCCGCCAACGCGATCGGCGACGACACGCTGCAACGCCAGAGCGGCGGCGCGGTGGTACCCGACAGCTTCACCCACGGATCGTCCGCCGAACGCGTCCGCTGGCTGAAGCGCGGGCTCGACACCGGCGACCCGGCACAATGCGACACGTTCTCCGGCGCGATCTGATCCGGCGTTCTTGACCGCCGATCGCCGGTGACGGATGATCGGTGGCACGGGCCGAACATGCGGACGCCCGTTCAGACGGTGATCGTCCAAGGTCCGCTCCACCGGTCGCGTCTGCGGCCTTTGGGAGCGTGTATGATCACCGACGCTGTCACCGCTCGTCCCCCAGCCATCGGTTTGATGGCGCTGTTCCTGAAATTCCTGCGTTTCGGCGCCCTGGCCTTCGGCGGGCCGATCGCGCAGATCGCGATGGTGCGCGAGGCGCTGGTCGAGCAGGAAGGCTGGATCGACCGCGCGCGCTTCAACCGGCTGCTCGCGGTCCTGCAAGTCCTGCCCGGACCCGAAGCGCACGAAATGTGCGTGCATCTGGGGATGGTCGCGAGAGGGCGGCTCGGCGGTCTGCTCGCAGGTTTGGGCTTCATGCTGCCAGGCTTCGTGCTGATGTTGCTGGCGGCATGGGCCTATACGACCTTTCTCGTCGGGCGACTGGCGCTCGATCACGCGCTGCTGGGCGTACAGATCGCGGTGCTGGCCGTCATCGCGCGCGCAATGGTGCGGATCGGAGAGCATGTGCTGGACGATCGTGCGCTCTGGGGGATCGCCGCGGCGTGCCTCGTCGCGACGCTGGCCGGGGTGCCGTTCGCCATCCTGCTGATGGCCGGTGGAGCTGCCTATGCGCTGGCGGCGCGCCCTGGGTGGGTCGTCGGCCTGATCGCAGCGGCAGTGCTTTGCACGATCGCGCTGGCGTGGATGCCGACGCGGCCGATGGCGACGGCGGGATCGGCTGGGGCGGTGACCGCGGTCGTGCTGTTCGTCGCCGGGTTGAAGGGCGGACTGCTGACGTTCGGCGGCGCGTACACCGCCATTCCCTACGTACGCGCCGATACCGTCGGGCGCGGGTGGCTGAGCGATGCGACCTTCCTGGACGGCGTCGCGCTGGCCGGCGTGTTGCCGGCGCCGCTGGTCATCTTTGCGACCTTCGTCGGCTATGTCGCGGGCGGCTTCACCGGCGCGGTGGCGATCACGATCGGCATGTTCCTGCCCGCCTTTGCGTTCTCGCTGATCTTCTTCGAGCGGCTGGAGGCCATCGTCGAACGGCCGGCACTCCACCGGTTGCTGGCGGGCGTCGCAGCGGCGGTGGTCGGGATCATCGCGGCGACATGGGTGCAACTTGGGTCCGCGACGGGCGGGCGGGTGAGCCTGGTGCCGGTCGCGGTGGCGCTGTTCGTGGCGGCGGCGGTCGTGGTGTGGCGGGTGAAGGGGGCCTGGGTCACTCCGATGGTGCTGGCGGGTGCGGGGGTGATCGGCTGGTTGGTGGGGGTGTGAACGTGTTACGTGATTCGGCGCGGGCAACACCTGTGCTAAAATGCTGCTCGTGCTCCCATGCAGGCGGGAGCCCAGGGCCACGAGCGAGGTAAGGCGTTACATTGCCAAACCCTGGGTTCCCGCCTGCGCGGGAACACGGGCATCTCTTGGCAACGTCAGGATACTTTCGCAAAGCGTCTCGCCTTGGCGGTTGCACCCGCGAGTTAACGAAAACGGCCCGGGCATCGCTGCCCGGGCCGCCTGCGTGGCCCGTCCGGCTTGGGGCGGACGGGCTGACCGTTCTTCGGGGCTCAGTAGGTGCCCGAGAAGCTCTTGTTCAGGTTCGTCTTGCCGCTGTCGTCGGTGTCACGCGAACCGGCACGGTTGCTGGCCGTGTTGGTATCGCCGAACATCGCGGCCGATTCTTCTTCGTCGCGCCACTGCTTCTTGGCCTCGTCCGACGACTTGGTGATCTTCACCTTGTCGTCGACCGACGAAATCCAGCTCGACGGGATCGAGTGGTGGCGGCCGCCGGCATCGACGTCGTTCTTGGTCAGGATGATGCGATCACCGCGCACCTTGTCGACGGTGCCGACATGGGTTCCGTCCGACCCGACGACTTCCATATGCTCGGTCACCTTCGACAGCGAATCGCGCTGGGTCTGGCGGTTCGAGCGCCAGCTGCTGAATTCGTTCTCGAACTTCTTGCCGTTTTCGCGGCGATATTCGTTGTAGTCGCGATCGAGCGCGTCGATCTGGCCACGGCGCCAATTGTGGTAATCGTCGTCGCGACCATAGGCCGACGTATTGCCCATGCGCTCGTCATAGCGCTGGTCGAATTCACGGCGACGCTCGGCTTCCTCGTCGCCGAACCACGACCGGACTTCGTCGCCCGCGCGTGCCATGAAGCCGCGATCCTGATAGTCATAGCCCTGCGGCGCGCGACCATAGTCACGGCCCTGATTGCGGTTCTGGTTCTGGCCCTGCCAGTTGCCGCCGCGGTCGTTGTGCTGGCCCCAGTCGCGGTCGCGGCCATAGCTGCTGCGGCTATTGTCGCCGCTCTCGGTGAAGCGGTGGCCATCATGGCCGTACGAGCCATGCCATTCGCTGCCGCCGCCGCCGAAGCGCTGCTGGCCATAGGCG
>DASTEN010000281.1:0-2304 GCA_035709645.1 Sphingomonas sp. | reverse complement strand
GAGGACGACGAAGGCGAGGACGCGGTGGAGTGGTCTCCGGTTTAACCGCGCCCGGCGACCTGCTATATTGGAAGCATGGCGACCCACCCCGTCTACCCGCTGCTTACTGCCGACGAATTCCTCGAGATCGACTTCGGGGAGCGTAAGGCCGAATTGGATAATGGCGTCATCCGCATGATGGCGGGTGGGACGGCGCGACATGCGAAGGTCGCGGGCAACATCTTCATGGCGCTGGGCACGCGGCTGCGTGGGAGCGGTTGCGCGCCGTACAATGCCGACATGGCGATCCGGACGCATGATCTGTCGATCCGATATCCTGATGTCAGCGTGTTTTGTGGCCGAGATGGTCCCGAAGACGATGACGCGAAGGCATTCGATGATCCGCATATCCTGATCGAGGTGCTGTCCGCCGGCACCGCCCGAACCGACCTGCTTGTCAAGCTGGTCGAATACAAGGCGCTCAGCAGTGTCGATACGGTTGTGTTCGTCGATATCGCGACCGAACGCCTGCGCATCGTCCAACGCACCGGAACCCAATCCTGGAACGAAGTTCAGCACGTCACGCCGATCGACCTCCTTCTACCGTCGCTCGATCTCGTAATTCCCCACGAAGAGATTTTCGCGCGCGATTGAGCGGATTGGCGGACGGCGGGCGGCACGCTAACGAACGCGCGTCATGAGCCTGTTTCCGCCCGACACCTGCCCGCGCCTGATCGTCAAGATCGGGTCGGCACTGCTCGTCGATCCCGATGGCGGCGTGCGGCGGGATTGGCTGGCGGGAATCGCCGCCGACATTGCCGAACGGGTGCGGGCCGGACAGCAGGTCGCGGTCGTGTCGTCGGGTGCGATCGCGCTTGGGGCGCGACGCCTGGGGCTGTCCAAGGGTGGGCGGGCGAGCCTTGAGGACGCGCAGGCGGCCGCCGCCACCGGGCAGATCGCGCTGAGCCGGACCTGGGCCGACGTACTCGATGCCGAGGGGCTGACGGCGGCGCAGATGCTGGTAACCCTCGACGATCTGGAGGATCGCCGCCGCTATCTCAACGCCGCGGCGACGCTCGATCGGCTGTTGACCCTAAACGTCGTACCGGTGCTGAACGAAAACGACAGCGTGGCGACCGCCGAGATCCGCTTCGGCGACAACGACCGCCTGGCCGCGCGAGTCGCGCAGGCGGCGGCGGCACAGGCCGTCATCCTGTTGAGCGACATCGACGGGCTGTACGATCGCAATCCCGCCCTGCCCGGCGCCGTTCACATCCCCCGCGTCGAACGGATCGACGGCGAAATCGCGGCGATGGCCGATACCGGCTCGGCGTCGGGCATGGGATCGGGCGGCATGGTGTCGAAGATCGCCGCCGCACGCATCGCGGCCGCCGCCGGTGCGCATCTGGCGATCCGGTCGGGCCGGATTGATCGGCCGTTATCGAGCCATGGCAGGCACACGATCTTCGTCGCGGAGAAGACCGCGCCGGCACGCAAGGCGTGGCTGGCCGGCGGCTTGACCGCGCGCGGAATATTGCACGTCGATGCCGGCGCAGCGTCGGCACTCGTCAACGGCGCAAGCCTGTTGGCGGCGGGCACGACGGCGGTCGACGGCGACTTCGCGCGCGGCGATCTGGTTGCGATCGTCGGGCCGGACGGCGGCATCGCGCGGGGATTGAGCGAATATGATGCGGACGACGCACGTCGCCTGATCGGCCGCAAGCGCGACGATCATGCAGCGATCCTCGGCTATGCCCCGCGCTCCGCGCTGGTCCACCGCAGCCACATGGCGCTGACGTGAGACTGGCGATCACCGGTGCGACGGGTTTCGTCGGAAAGCGGCTGGTGGCGCTGGCCCTGGCGCAGGGCCACAGCGTCGCCGCGCTGACGCGTCGACCGCGCGCCGGGGGCGACGGCGTGAACTGGGTCTTCGGCTCGCTCGAAACCCCGAACGCGCTGACCAGCCTGATGCGCGGGGCCGATGCGGCCATCCACGTGGCCGGCGTCGTCAACGCCGCCGATCGCGCCGGCTTTGCGTCAGGCAATATCGACGGCACGCAGACCGTCGTTGCGGCGGCCCGACAGATGGACGTGCGGCGCTTCGTCCACGTGTCGTCGCTTGCGGCGCGCGAACCCGATCTGTCCAACTACGGCTGGTCGAAGGCGGAGGCCGAGCGGATCGTCGTCGGGTCCGATGCCGCATGGGATATCGTCCGCCCGCCCGCGGTCTACGGTCCGGGCGACAGGGACATGCTCGAAATCTTTCGCATGGCCAAACGTGGCGTCGCCTTGCTGCCGCCGGGCGGTCGCATGTCGGCCATCCAT
>DASTEN010000280.1:0-6496 GCA_035709645.1 Sphingomonas sp. | reverse complement strand
CCGGCGGTCGGCGTCTCGATCCCGCCGTGGATCAGCGACTTCTCCAACGCGATGATGGTCGAAAGCGGCGGCAATCTGGTGCGCTGGATGCACATCGCGCCATCGAAGCAGGACGTCGAGAGCGCAGACCGCGTCGGCCTGCCGCAGGCGATGCCCGCGGGCGACGCCGAAAGCGACGTGACCGGCCGACGCTGGGAGCAGCGCAAGGAAGCGATGGCCGCCGCGATCGTCTACAACCGCAACAATCCATCGATCCTGTTCTACGAGGGCGGCAACGAGAATATCAGCGAAGCGCATATGGCCGAACTGCTGGCCATCCGCGATCGCTACGACCCGCACGGCGGGCGGGCGACGGGATCGCGCGAGATGCTGGACAGCCGACTGGCCGAATATGGCGGCGAGATGCTGTACGTGAACAAGAGCGCCAGGCACCCGATGTGGGCGATGGAATATTCGCGCGACGAAGGGGCGCGGGCGTATCGCGACGCCTTCACGCCGCCGTTCCACGAGGATTCGCCCAGCTACAATCGCAACCAGGACAGCCACGCGATCGAGGATGTAAAGCGCTGGTGGGATTTCTACCGCGTGCGCCCCGGCACGGGCGAGCGGGTCAGTTCGGGCGGCGTCAACATCATCTGGTCGGACAGCAACACGCATTTTCGGGGCGACAACAATTATCGCCGGTCCGGCGAAGTCGATGCGGTGCGCCTGCCCAAGGACGGATTCTATGCCCATAAGGTGATGTGGAGCGACTGGGTCGACAGCAGGACGCCGGCGACGCGCATCATCGGGCATTGGACCTATGCGCCGGGCACCACCAAAGACGTGACGGTCGTGTCGAACGGCGATGCGGTCGAATTGACACTGAACGGACGGTCGCTGGGCCAGGGCGTAAAGAGCGACGGTTTCCTCTTCACGTGGAAGGACGTGCGCTGGCAGCCCGGCACGTTGGTCGCTGTGGCGACGCATGCGAGCGGACGCACGTCGCGTCACGAGGTCGCGACCACCGGCACACCGGTCGCCCTGCGGCTGACCCCCCATCTGTCGCCGCGCGGCTTCGTGATGGACGGCGCCGACATCGCGCTGGTCGACGTGGAGGTCGTCGATGCCGCCGGTCGCCGCGTGCCGACCGCCAACGACATGATCCGCTTCACGCTCGATGGACCCGCCGAATGGCGCGGGGGCATCGCGCAGGGCGACAGCGCAGGCCGCACCCGCGCCGCAGCGAGCACCGGCGAGGCGGTGATCGCCGCGCCGAAGGGCACCGATGGGACGACGCAATTCGCGGGCATCGCGCGCGACGAGGACAATTTCATATTGTCGCAGCGTTTGCCGGTTGAGGGGGGTGTCAATCGCGTGCTGCTGCGCGCGGGCACCGGTCGAGGCGCGGTGCGGATCACCGCGACCGCTGACGGGCTGACGCCGATCACGCTGACGATCCCGACGATCGCGGTCGCAAAACCCGACGGCGGCCTCTCGCGCGATTTCGCCGACCATTACCTACCCGGCCTGCTGACACGCGGGCCGACACCGTCGACCCCAAGCTACGTCGTCACGCGGAAAACCCTGCACGCCAGCGCGGTCGTCGCCGGATCGAACGGTGCGGACGCCGGCCGTACGGTCGACGACAACGAACTGACCCGCTGGACCAGCGACGGACGGGCGGACGGCGCGTGGATCGAGTATCGCTTCGCCGCGCCGGAGACCATCGACTCGATCGACCTGAAGCTGGTCGGCTGGCGCACGCGTGCCTACCCGCTGACGATCACGCTCGACGGGCGACCGGTGTGGCGCGGGGACACCGAACGCAACCTTGGCTATGCCCATATCGCGTTCCCCGCCGCGAACGGGCGCGTGCTGCGCATCGAACTGACGGGTCCGGTCGTCGATCGCGATGCGTTCGGCAAGGTGGTGGAATTGAACACCGCGCGGTCGGCCGGCGATACCGGCGCCGACGCGGTTCCGCAGGGCCGGTATCTGGGGATCGTGGAGGCCGACCTGCACGGTCCGGCGGTGCGCTGATGTCGGTCGTCGCCGCCTTAGGGCTGATCGCGGCGTCGCCGGAGGTCTATATCCTGGCGGGTCAGTCGAACATGTCGGGGCGCGGCGACATCGCCGATCTGACCCAGGCCGAGCGGACGCCCGATCCCCGGATCCGGCTGTACGGCAACGACGGGCGCTGGCGGGTCGCGACCGAGCCGCTGGACGACGCGACCGGTCAGGTGGATGCGGTGTCCGCCGACCCGCGCGCGGCGGTCGGGCCGGGCCTGTTCTTCGCGCGCGCGCTCGATCGACCGGTGGTGCTGATCCCCTGCGCGAAGGGCGGCAGCGCGATCGCCCAGTGGCGCCCCGACACCCGTCCCGACACGCTGTACGGATCGTGTCTGGCACGCGCCCGCGCGGCGGGCGGGCGGATCACCGGCGTGCTGTGGTATCAGGGCGAAACCGATGCGCGGGACATGGCGGCCGCCCGTCGCTGGGGGGCGGCATTCGCCGAACTCGCGCAGGCGTTCCGACGCGACCTTGCCGCACCCCGACTGCCCTTCGTCGTCGTCCGCCTGGCCGACGCGCCGGCGCGCGCAGAGGACGTCGGGCGCTACCCGGGCTGGACGATGGTTCAGGAGGCGCAGGCGCGGCTTCGTATCCGCTGCGTCGCGGTGGTGCGCGCCGATGGCCTGCCGCGACTGGCCGACGACCTGCACCTGACGACCGCCGCCCAGCGCGTGCTGGGCAAACGCCTTGCCGACGCCATGCTGCGACAGGAGCGGCGCTGCCGCTGACCAAGCCGACCGGTGCCGTCGGTCGGGATCGGTCGCCGACGCGCGCCCTAGCCGTCGCTGGCCAGCGCCCGCCGCAACGATTGGATCTGGTCGGTCAGCGATTTCAGCTCGGGAAGCGCAAGCTGCGTCTTCGCGATGACCTGTTCCGATATGCAGACGCTGTCGGCGCGCAGGGCCTGTCCGCGATCGGTCAGGGTTACGTGCACCCGGCGTTCGTCTTCCGTCGCGCGCTTGCGCGTCACCAGGCCGGACGCCTCCAGCCGCTTCACCAACGGCGTGATCGTGCTTGGCTCAAGCGACAAACGCTCGGCCAGCGCCCCGACCGTCCTGCCGTCGCGTTCCCACAGCACCTGCAGGACCAGATATTGCGGAAACGTCAGCCCCAGCGCGTCGAGCATGGGCTTGTAAACCCGCCCCATCGCGATCGAGGCACCGTAGAGGGCGAAGCAAAGCTGGCCGTTGAGCGGGACCGGGGTCGGGAATGCGTCGTCCATGGTCGTTGCCTACACTGGAAACTCACCGTTCCCAAATTTCGACTCGACATAATATCCCGCGATATTATTTATCGTCGTAACAGATAGTAGGAAGGAATGACCATGTCCGTCGACGTGAAGTATCGTGCCATCGCCTCGGCAACCGGAGGTCGCGAGGGGACTGTCAGCACCGACGACGGTCGGTTCGAAGCACGGTTGTCGACGCCGAAGGAATTGGGTGGCGCGGGCGGTCAAGGGACCAATCCCGAGCAGCTGTTCGCCGCCGGCTATTCGGCCTGCTTCATCGGCGCGTTGAAGGTCGCCGGCCAGCAGTTGAAAGTGAAGGTGCCCGAGGACACCCGGGTCACGGCAACCGTCGGTATCGGGCCGCGTGCCGAAGGCGGCTTCGGCATCACCGCGGACTTGGTCGTGGATCTGCCGGGGATCGAGCGGGACCAGGCGCAGCAGTTGGTCGATGCCGCACACCAGATCTGTCCCTATTCGAATGCGACCCGCAACAATGTCGACGTCGGGCTGTCCCTGGCCTGATCGCCGATCCGGCCTGCGGGGCGTTCTCCCTTTTCCCGCAGGCCGGTTTCCGGTTCGCCCGATCGCGTGGCGAAACCCGCTGAGCGCCGCCGATCCCGATCGCGCCGCGTCCCGCCGGGACGGGCGGCGGCGCCGGCGCGCGCCGTCGGATGCTTGACGCGGATCGCCTGCACGGCATGATCCCGCCATGCTGAAATTCCTATTCGCTTCCACAGCGGTCTTGGCCCTGGCGCTGCCCGTGACCGCACAGACCGTCACCACCCGCCAGGTCGGTACCGCGACGCTCCAGAACGTACCGCAAATCCCCCCGGATGTCCGCGTCGCCGTTCAGCGATATCAGAACAGCCGTGCTGCGCAGTTCGAGGATTGGCTTCCCGACGGTTCGATGCTGATCGCGACCCGCTTCGGCGCGACGCAGCAGATCCATCATGTCGCGCGCCACGGTGCGGCTCGCACGCAGATCACGTTCGCCGACGAACCCGTGTCCGGCGCGACGGTCATACCCGGTACCGATCGCTTCATATTCTCGCGCGATACCGGTGGCGACGAATGGTTCCAGCTCTATGCGCGCGGACTGGCGGGAACCGCGACCGCGCTGACGACACCGGGCACGCGCAACCAATCACCGGTGTTCAGCGCCGACGGGCGCCTGCTCGTCTGGGCACAGGCAACGAAGGGGACCGCCGCCTTCACGCTCTACGGGGTCGATCCCATCGCCGGCGGCGCGCCGCGCGTGCTGTATCGCACCGATGGGACCGCCGAGCCGGCCGATATCGCGGCGGACAAAAGTCGGTTGATCTTCAGCCGAGGCCTGTCGAACCGCGAGGATCAACTCTTCGAACTCGACCTGGCGACCGGGCGGGCGACGCGCATAGCAGCGCAGGGGGGCCCCGCAATCTATCGCAGCCCCCGCTACCTGCCCGGTGACAGGCGGATCGTCGCCATATCCGATACCGGCGCCGATACCCGCCAATTGGTCGAAATCGACATCGCGACGGGCGCGGTGACGGTGCTGACGCCGGGACTGAAATGGGATGTCGAAAGCTTCGACCTGACCAAGGACGGCCGCGTTTTGGCCTATGCGGTGAACGAAGACGGCTTTTCGCGCGTCGTCGTGCAGGATCGGGTGACACGTCGGGCGTTGCCGCAGCCGGCGCTGCCCAAGGGCGTCCTGACCGCGCTCAAATTCTCTCACGACGGCAGGCAGCTGGCGATCGGACTGAGTGCCGCGACGTCGGCCGGCGACGTCTGGAGCTGGGATGTGACCGGCGCGACGCTGACGCGCTGGACGACGTCCGAACTCGGCGACCTCGATCCCGCTCGGCTCGCGGAACCCGAACTGATCCGCTTCAGATCGTTCGACGGCCTGTCGGTGCCGGCTTTCGTCTATCGGCCGACCGGACTCGCACCGGGCACGAAGACACCGGTCATCATCGACATCCACGGTGGGCCCGAGGCACAGACGCGGCCGTCCTGGAACTACGGCGCGCAATATTTCGCCGACGTGCTGAAGGCGACGGTGATCCTGCCCAACGTGCGCGGCAGCGATGGCTACGGACGCCGCTACCTGAACCTCGACAATGCCGAAAAGCGCGAGGATTCGGTGAAGGACATCGGCGCGCTGCTCGATTGGATCGCGACCCAGCCCGGGCTCGATGCCCGCCGCGTCGCCGTCTACGGCCAGTCGTACGGCGGCTATATGAGCTTGGCGGTGATGACGCGCTATTCCGACCGGCTGGTCGGCGGGGTCGAGCGATACGGCATCAGCAACTGGACGACGTTCCTCCAGAATACCGAGGCCTATCGCCGCGACAATCGCCGCGCTGAATATGGCGACGAACGCGATCCCACGATGCAGGCGGTGTTCGCGAAGATTTCTCCAATGGCGAACATCGGCCAAATCACGAAGCCGATGCTGGTGATGCAAGGCGCCAACGACCCGCGGGTGCCGCAATCGGAATCGGACCAGGTCGTGGCCAAGCTGCGGCAGAACGGAAACGAGACGTGGTACGTCCTCTTCTCGGACGAAGGCCACGGCTTTGCGAAGAAGCCGAACAACGATCTGCGCCGCGAGGTCGAGACGCTGTTCCTGCGCAAGGTGTTTGGGGAGGGGCGCTGAGGGCTGCCCGTTGGTCGTTAGCGAAAGGCGTGCGACCGGCTCTCCCCTCCCCTTCATGGCAGGGGTCGGGAATGGAGCCGTCCGCACGCCATTCGCCTGAGGCACCGCACCACCCCACCCCCTCCCCGGAAGGGGAGGGTTGAGCCAGTCCGAAGCTCATCGCTTCCAAGCCTCGGGGGAAGCTTACCCCCGCGTCGGATCGATCAGGAACTTCTCGCCCGTCGCCTTGCGCTCGTAGGCACGCAGGACGTCGGGATCGAGCGCTTCGGCGAGGCCGATCGTCCGCGTGTAGGTGCTCGCAAACGTCGTCTTGAGTTCGGCGGCCACGCGCTCGCGCATCCGCTGCGCGACGTCTTTTCCGGCGCGCTGCAGGAACGGGAACAACAGCCACCCGCCCACGCTCCACGCAAAGCCGAACGCCAGCCGATTGAGCGTCGTCGGCGCCAGATCGAGCGCGCCATAGATGTACAGCTGCTTGCGCTCGAGTGAGCCGTAGCGGTTGTATTCGGTCATCCGCTTGACCGCCGCGCGCTCCATGGCCTGCAGGATGTCGCTGCCCAGCGTGCCGCCGCCGA
>DASTEN010000279.1:0-3710 GCA_035709645.1 Sphingomonas sp. | reverse complement strand
CATCGGATCGACCGACGGCATGCAGCCGCTGGCGGCGGGTTCGTTCGACAGGCGGATGGCAGCACCGTCGCCGGTGCGGGTCAGGCACATGTGCGCGTGACCGGGCGCGACCACGATCCGGCCGGGGCGCAGCCGCATATGATGTTCGGCGACATCGCACGGCCGCCCGGCGATCAGCGCGATCTGCGCCGCGAAATACGGCATGAACGATGCCGGCAGATGCTGCGTCACCAGAATGGGTTGGGTAACGCCAGTCGGTATCGCGCGCAGCATCGCGCTGAGCGCATGGATTCCGCCGGTGGATGCCCCGACGACCACCACATCGAAGGCCGCGATCTGCGGCGTCGTCGCGGCGCGGGGGGCCACCGGGGGTCCCGACAGTCCGTCGTCCAACCAGGCCAGCCGGTCGAGCTTGTCGGTCAGTACGTCGCCGAACCGACCGGCGAAGGCGCCAATCCCCGGCTTCGCCAGCGTGTCCGCTGCCCCCAGCGCCAGCGCCTGAATCGTCGCCAGGGCCCCCTCCCCGGCGGTCGCCGAGACGACCAGCACCTTCGCGCCCCGCCCGGCCGCCAGCAGGTCGGGCAGGCCGGTCAAACCGTCGATACCCGGCAGTTCGAGGTCGAGCAGGATGATGTCGACCTGATTGCGGCGCAGAAAGTCGAGCGCGGCGGCCACGCCGCCCACCGCCCCCATCACCACATATCGGTCGGTCGCGTCGATCATCCGCCCCAGCGCCGCCCGCGCGACGACCGAATCGTCGACGATCAGGACGCTGCGGACGGGCGCATCGGCGATCACGGGTGGGGACAGGACGGACATGCGCGACCGTGTCTTCAGCGGTTCAGGTGTCGGCTCAGGCCATGCCTACGATCTGCAGCTTGCTCTCCAACGTCTCGCGGTCGAAGGGCTTCATGACATATTCGTCCGCACCCGCCTCGATCGCCGCGCGGATGTACGCCATGCCGTTCTCGGTCGTGCAGAACACCACCTTGGGCCGGGTCGGGATGTCGGAATCGCGCAGCGCACGCAGGAAATCCATGCCGCTCATCACCGGCATGTTCCAATCGAGCAGGATCACGTCGGGGGCCTGCTGCAGGCAGCTCTCCAACGCCTCGCGGCCGTCACCGGCTTCTCGCACTTCGAATTCGAGCGTTTCGAGGATGTGCCGGGCAACCTTGCGGATCACCTTGGAATCATCGACGACGAGACAGGTCTTCATCTACGCACTTTCTGTTGCGAGCGGTTCGGTGGCGACTATGCGCCGACAAGGGTAAGCGTCGTATTAAAGGTCAGAATGAACCTGTCAGGCGGCGTTCGCGACGCGCGGCACCAATCCGGTCAGGTCGATCGCCAGCACCGGCTCCCCGTCGCGCTCGACGATACCACAGGCGATCGCGCGCCATTCCTCGGCCAGGGCGGTCCCGTTGGCGAGCGGTTGCAGGGCAAAGGCCGACACATCGTCGAGCGCGTCGACCAGCATCGCATAATGATGCCCGTCGACCCGGACGATGACCGCGCGCGCGGCGGCCCCTTCCCCCATCAGGCCAAGCGCGATCCGCGTGTCGATGACCGTCACGACGCGACTGCGAAGCGTGGCCAGCCCGCGAACCAGGTCGGGGGCGCGGGGCACCGGGGTCACGTCGCCGATGTCGACGACCGATTCGACCTGTTCGGACGAGATCGCGACCGTCCGTCCCGCGATATGGGCGATCAGGAACAGTTCGTGAAGTTCGGTCACCGGCGTGCCTCCGCAACCTTCGCCTGGACCGCCGCCAGGATCGCGTCGCGGTCATATCGATAGATGCTGCCCGGCGTACCGCCGCGTCGATCGCTCAGCCTGATCACGTCGCCGGGCGTAGTGGCGTCCAGTGTCAGGATCGCGTCGGCCGTAACCGCGCCGGCGTCTTCGACGACGCGGTATCCGGCCCGGACCAGCATCGGCGCGACGAACCCGCGCAGCCACGGGTCCTTGCCGATGGCGCAGACCGGCTGGCGTTGATCCGCCGATCGGTCCCCGGTACGCGCCGTGCCGAACAACCAGAACGGATCGACGATTTCCACCGGACTGCCATCGATCAGCGCGACACCCGAAATCAGCCCGGTCAGTACGGGATCGGCGATGTCTGTCGGCAGCTTGACGATATCGAGAGCTTCGTCGATCGCATATCCCATCTCGACGGTGCCGTCCGTCATCCGCACAACGTCCACGGTGGCGCCGTCCGCCCAGGCGCCGCTGGCGACAAGGGGGATGATCTGGTCGTCGACGACCAGCCGCAGCGCGCCGCCCGTGGTGCCGATCCGATCGGTGGCGACGGTTTCCACGCGATCCACGGCGGCCAGCGGAATCGCGCGAAGCTGATCGTCGATATCGCGGAACAGCAGCGCGTCGACGCCGACGGTCTGGGCCTCCAGATCACCGTCTTCCTGCTCGACCTCGCGCACGAACGTCAGGCCGGCATCGACCGCCAGGCCCGAACAGTCGAGCATCAGCATCGGGCAACCATTGTCCGGCAGGGTCTGCCCCGCAAACAGGCCGCACGCCATGATGGCGGGTGCGGCGGGCTTGATGACCAGTTCTTCGGTGTCGAACACCGAATCGACCGCGATCACGTAGCTGCCGATGCCGATACCGACGATCACCAGCATCCGCGGCGTGCGTGGTCGCGCCAGGCGCAGGCTGTCGCCCAGATCGAGCAGCGGCAGGCGCCGATCGCGGACGGTCGCCAGTGCGGCGCTGCCGACATGGTCGATCCGGATCGCATCGGCCTCTTCGCTGACGATCTCCTCGATCGCCTGGCGCGGGATGGCGAAGCGCTGGGTCCCGATGCCGACGATGATCGTCGGGATGATCGACAGCGTCAGCGGAACGTGGATGGCGATACGCAGTCCCTGACCGCGCTTGCTGTCCAGTTCGATCCGCCCGCCGATCCCCTCGATCGCGGCGCGGACGATATCCATGCCGACGCCGCGACCGGAAATTTCAGTCACCTCGTCCTTCGACGACAGCCCGGCTTCGAAGATCAATTCCAGCTGCTGGCGCGGCGACAGGCTGCGCACCTCGCGCTCTTCGCGCACACCGGCCGCGACCAGCTTCGCGATCAGCCGGTCGGTATCGATGCCGGCACCGTCGTCGATGATTTCGACGATGATCTGGTTGCCGGCCTGGCGCGCGCTGACGGTCAGGCGTCCGTTCTCGCGCTTGCCCATGGCGCGACGCAGGGCCGGCGGTTCGATGCCGTGGTCGATCGAATTTCGCACGATGTGCACCAGCGGATCGCGCAGCACCTCGATCATCTCGCGGTCGAGCTCCACGTCGGCGCCCTCGACCGTCACGGTCACCGACTTGCCGAGGTTGGCCGCGGTATCGCGCACCATGCGCGGCAGCGCGGAAAACAGCGTGTCGATTTTTTGCATGCGCGTCCGCGTGACCGTCTCGCGCATCTCGGCGACCGTCGCCGACAGCCGCTCCAGCGACGCCTCCAGCGCCGGATCGGGATTTTCATCGCGGATGCGGCGGGCAAGCTCGTTGCGCGCCAGCACCATGTCCGACATGCCCGACATCATCCGGTCGAGCAGATCGACGCTCAGGCGGACGCTACGGGTGGCGCTGCGATGGCCTGGCGCGGCCGGCGCCTGGACGACGATCTCGCGCCCTTCGGCCAGTGCCGCGATCAACAGGTCTTCGCCCGAATCGTCCAGCGCGACCTGCG
>DASTEN010000278.1:0-4478 GCA_035709645.1 Sphingomonas sp. | reverse complement strand
GTGCAGGCGCAGCTTCGCCACGCGCTTGGCGTCCGATTCGACGATCTCGATCTGCCAGCCGCTGTCATGCGTCAGCGTCTCGCCCGCTGCGGGAACGTGGCCGGCCAGCACGACCGCCAGGCCGCCGATCGTGTCGACGTCCTCCTCGACCTCGCCCAACCGAGGATCGACGGCTTCGGCGATATCCTCCAGCTCGGCGCGCGCATCGGCCTGCCAGGCACCCCCGCCCAGCGGCACGATCAGCGCTTCGGGCGCCTCGTCATGCTCGTCCTCGATCTCGCCGACGATTTCCTCGATCAGATCCTCGATCGTGATCAGCCCTTCGGTCCCCGAATATTCGTCGAGCACGATGGCGAGGTGCGTGCGGCTGGCCCGCATCTGCGCCAGCAGGTCGATCGCCCCCATCGATTGCGGCACGTACAGCGGCTGGCGGATCAGCGCCGCGATCGTCGCGGGCGTGTCCACGCCGGTCGCGAGGATCGCGAAGACATCCTTGATGTGGACCATGCCGACGATCGTATCGAGCTTTTCGCGATAGACCGGCAGGCGGCTGTGGCCGGCGTCGGCGAACAGCGCGACCAGCGCGTCGAAGCTGGTGCCTTCCTCCACCGCAATGATATCCGCGCGCGGCACGCCGATGTCGCCGGCGTCGCGTTCGCCGAAATGCAGCAGGTTCTTCAGCATCTGGCGTTCGATCGGCGCCAGGTCGCCCGCAATCGGCCGGGCCTTTTCGTCATCGTGCCGTTCGATGACTTCCTCGAGCTGGTCGCGCAGCGTTTCGGACGATTCGTCGCCGAAGATCAGGGTGCGAAGCCCTGTCCAGATGCTGCCATTTTCGGAGTCGCCGTTTCCGGCGCGACTTCGGTCCTCGGCCATAGGTTTGAGTTTCAATCCTCCCGGATCAGATAGGGATCGGCGATGCCGAGACCGGCGAGCACATCGCGCTCCAGCCCCTCCATCACCTCGGCCTCCGCATCGGTGCCGTGGTCGTGGCCTAGCAGATGCAGGACACCATGGACAATCAAATGGGTAGCATGGTCCTCGACCGAGACCCCCTTCTCCGCCGCCTCGGCCGTGCAGACGCCGTGCGCCAGGACGATGTCGCCCAGCAGCACCTCGCCATCGTCCGACCCTTGAGTGACCGTATCGAGCAGGTCGGGCTGGACCATCGGAAAGGACAGGACGTTGGTCGGCTTGTCCTTGTCGCGATATTGCCGGTTGAGGGTATGGACCTCGTCGTCGGAGGTCAGGCGCACCGCGATCTCGATCTGCACCGGATGCGCGAGCCAATCGCGCTGTGGCGTGGCCCGGATCGCCGCGGTGGCGGCGCGGGTGGCCAGCGCCTCCCAGTCGGTCGCCTCGGCCCAAGGTTCTTCGCGGAGAACGGCGATATCGATCATGCGAGGTCCGTCTTAGAGAAATCGTCGCCCTTGTAGAGCAGTTTCGCACCATTCGTCTTGGCGCAGGCATAGGCGAAGCAGTCGCCCATGTTCAGCTTGGCGTCGTCACGGCCCTTGCCATATCGAGCGTACGCGTCGAGCGCGATTTGACGCTCGACCTCGCCGACCGGGACCAACCGCAAACCCAGCACGCTGGCCGCCGCCTCGACATCGGCACGCGCTGCCTCGAACGTCACTGCACTCGACTTATGGACGGCACGGATCGATTCCCAGCACGACATCGCCGACCATATCGGGTCGCGATCCCCTTTCATGCGCGCATACAGGTTCGCGCCATCGGGCTCACCGGCGATCATCGCCACGAAAGCGGATGCGTCGATGAAAAGGGTCAATCGCGGTCCTCGCCCCACATTTCGTCGAAGAACGCCTTGTCGGCGACATGGCCGATACGCGGCGGCAGGGGGTGCGTCTTGCGACGTTCACGCAACCATTCAAGGAAATCCGGCCGATCGTCGGCGGTGTGAAAGCTCGCTTTCTTTTCGCGCAAGGCCGTCCGTACCGCTTCGGTCTTGGTCGTGCCCAGCCGCCGCGCGACCTCTGCCGCCAGGGCCGCCGTCTCTTGGTCCTTGATGTACAGCGACGCCATCGCCCGCACTCCTTCAGCCCAGGGATATACCGCGGGATATCCCTGGCTTCAACCGTCCTGCCCCTCATAGGCTTCGACGATCCGGCCGACGATCGGGTGGCGCACGACGTCGGCGGCGCTGAAGCGGGTGACGGCTATGCCCTCGACGCCCTCCAGCCGCGCCACCGCGTCGGCCAGGCCCGATGCGGCGACGCCGCCGGGCAGGTCGACTTGGCGGGGATCGCCACAGACCACCATGCGACTTCCCTCGCCGAAGCGGGTCAGGAACATCTTCATCTGCGCAGGGGTGGTGTTCTGCGCCTCGTCGAGGATGATGAAGGCGTCGGCCAGCGTGCGGCCGCGCATGAACGCGATCGGGGCGATCTCGATCTCTCCGCTCGCGATCCGCCGCTCGACCTGTTCGGCGGGCAGGCAGTCGTGGAGCGCGTCGTACAGGGGGCGGAGATAGGGATCGACCTTCTCCTTCATGTCGCCGGGCAGGAAGCCCAGTTTCTCGCCCGCCTCGACCGCCGGACGCGACAGGATCAGGCGCTGGACGCTGCCGGTGATCAGCTGCGACACCGCCTGCGCAACCGCCAGATAGGTCTTGCCGGTGCCCGCCGGCCCCAGCGCGAAGATGATGTCGTGGCCAACCAGGTCGCGCATATAGTGCGTCTGCGCGATCGTGCGGGGCACGATGGTCTTCTTGCGCGTGCGGATCATGATCGGCGGGATGCCGTGGCCGCGTTCGGTCGAGATGATGCCGTCGAGCACCGGCTGCGCGGCAAGCGCGATGACGGCATCGACCATGCCGGGGTCGATGTCCTGTCCCTGGAGTATGCGGGTGTGGAGGCCGTTCAGCACGTCGCGGGCCAGCGCCACCTGCTCCGCCGTCCCCTCCACCTGCACGCGGTTGCCACGGGCGGTGATGTAGACCCCCAGCCGATTTTCCAGCGCCACCAGGTTGGTATCGAACTCCCCGAAGAGCTGGGGCAGCAGTTCCGGGCGGTCGAAGACGACTTCGGTACGGCTGCGCTCGCCGGACTGGGCGGGAACGGGCTTTCGGCTCATCGGGCTCCTTGGGGTCGCGTCACGGGTTGGGGGCAAGTCTGACAGAGGCCCGGTGAAAGACAACGGCATTTGTGTGACGCGCCCGATTTGGGGAGTGCGTGTCGGCCGCGCAACAGGCAGCGGAACCGGAGGGCCGCGTCGTCCGCTTTGGATCGAAGACGACGGAGACCCTAGCGATGCCCAAGTCCCTGACCGATCTGGCCGAAATCATGCGCGCCATCGACTTCACCATGCTGTCGACCAAGACCGCCGACGGCGGCATCGCCGCGCGGCCGATGAGCAACAATCGTGACGTCGATTACGACGGCGACAGCTGGTTCTTCGCGCTCGACACCACCCACACGGTGCGGGAAATCCAGGCCGACCCGAATGTCGGGCTGACGCTTCACGGCAATACCGGGCTGCTCGGCAGGCCGCCGGTTTTCATCGCGGCAGAGGGCAAGGCCGAGATCATTCGCGACACGGCGGTGTTCGAGACACATTGGGTCAAGGACCTCGACCGCTGGTTCGACCAGGGCATCGACACGCCGGGCCTGGTGCTGATCAAGGTCCGCGCCGACCGCATCCACTATTGGGACGGCGAGGATCAGGGCGAAATCGGTTTTGCCTGACCGGAGCGGGCGCCGATCAGGCCGATCGCCAGGCCGATCAGGATCATCGCCATGCCGATCGCGTGATAAACGTACAGTCGCTCGCCAAGCAGCGCGGAGGCGAGCAGCGCCCCGAACAGCGGCATCAGGTTGAGCGTCTGTCCTGCACGACCCGCCCCCAGCGCCGCGACCCCGGCCCCGAACAGCAGGTAGGACAGGAGGGATGGGAAGACCGCGACATAGCCGACCACCGCCAGGGTGGTCGGCGTCCAAATCACACGCGCGCCACCCGCCAGTTCCGCGACGGCCAACGGGACCAGCGCGACCACCCCGACCGCGAAGGTCGCCGCCAGGAACGCCAGCGGATGGGCGGCGGGTTTGGTGCGAAGCAGGCTCGTATACAGCGCCCAGACCACCACGGCGGCCAGGATGATCGCATCGCCGCGGCCTAGCACGAAGCCGCCGAGCAACGCCGGATCGCCCCGAAAGACGATGATGACGACCCCCAGCGTCGACACCGCAACTCCGACAAGCGCGCTCCACGGCGGATGCACCCCGAAGAACGATCGATCGCAGATCAGCACCAGCGCCGGGATCAGCGCCTGCAGGAGCAGGCCGTTGCTGGCGGTCGTCGAATGCAGCCCGAGATAGTAGAGCGCGTTGAACGCCGCGACGCCCAGCAGGCCGATCACGACGACGCGGGGCCAGGCCGCCAGCAGGATCTTGCGGTCACGGACCAGATGCGCCCACGCGAACGGCAGCAACAGCGCAAGCGCGCCGATCCAGCGCATC
>DASTEN010000277.1:0-4634 GCA_035709645.1 Sphingomonas sp. | reverse complement strand
CGAGGCCCTGGGGGTCAACACGTCCAAGTCCTTCGCCCTGTTCGAAACCGGCGAAGAGCTGTGGCGGGGCGACGAGCCCTCCCCTACCCGCTCATCGGTGCTGACCCGGCTCAGCCACGGCCATATCCGCATCGGCACCTTCCAGCGCCTCGCCTATCTGCGCGATGCCGAAACGATGGCGCGGCTGGTCGACTACGTCCTCGTCACCCTGCATGGCGACGCGCCGGGCGATCCGGCGCGGCTGCTGCGGAACGTGGTCGCGCGCGCCGCGCGGTTGGCGGCCGGCTATATGGCGGCCGGATTCGTCCACGGCGTGCTCAATACCGACAACATCAACGTCACCGGCGAGAGTTTCGACTACGGGCCATGGCGCTTCACGCCGACCTGGGACCCAGGGCATGTCGCAGCCTATTTCGACCACGCCGGCCTCTACGCCTTCGGTCGCCAGCCCGAGGCGATCCACTGGGATGTCATGCAGCTTGCGGTCAGCCTGCGCATCGTCAGCGACGCTGAACCGTTGATCGCGGCGCTCGATGCGTTCTCCGACCTCTATCAGCGCGCCGTCACCGACGCGCTGCTGTGGCGCCTTGGCGTCACGCCGCGGAGCGATGACGAGGATCGCGCGGTGATCCAGGCGGTCGAACCCGCCCTGCGCGCGAGCGATGCGCCGATCGACCGGTTCTTCTTCGACGCGTTCGGCGGACGGATCCCAGATCGCTATGGCGAGCATTTCGCCGCCGCCCGCAGCGCACTTGTACCCTATCGACCGCGCAAGGACCGCAGCCACGCCTATTGGTCGGGAGAGCCCTGTTCGATGCTGATCGACGAGGTCGAGACGATCTGGTCGGCCATCGATGCGCGCGACGACTGGTCGCCATTCCACACGAAAGTCGCCGCGATCCGCCAGATGGGCGCAGCGCTCGCCTGAGCCCCCCCCTTGGCAAGGCAGGCCTTTATCGGCAGGACGTGGGCGCATGGCGGGCCAAGAAATCATTTCCACCGAGCCGGCGACCGGCGCGATCCTCTGGCGGCGGATGTCCGACGACGTCGATACCGAAGTCGCCCGAGCTCGCGAAAGCTGGCCGGCGTGGGCGTCGCAGCCGATCGCGTATCGCATCGAAACGCTGCGCCGCTTCGCCAACGTGGTGCGGCAGCGTGCCGATGCGCTGACCGACCTGATCGCGCGCGAAACCGGCAAGCCGTTGTGGGACGCGCGGACCGAGGTCGAGGCGGTGATCGCCAAGGTCGACATTTCGGTGACCGCCTATTCCGAACGCACCGGACAGCGCCGCAGCGAAGCGCCGATGAACGCGCGTATGGCGCTGCGGCACAAGCCCCACGGCGTGCTTGCGGTCCTGGGTCCGTATAACTTCCCGGCGCACCTGCCGAACGGCCACATCGTGCCAGCGCTGCTGGCGGGCAATGCGGTTGTCTTCAAGCCGTCCGAGAAGACACCTGCGGTCGGCGAATTCCTGGTCCAATGCTATCATGCCGCCGGCGTGCCGGAGGGCTGCGTCCGCCTGATCGTCGGCGGCGCGGACGAGGGTAAGGCGCTCGCGGCGCACGACGGGATCGACGGGTTGCTCTTCACGGGTTCCGCCCGCACCGGACTTGCGCTCAACCGCCTCTATGCCGATCGGCCCGAAAAGATCCTGGCGCTGGAGATGGGCGGGAACAACCCGATCGTCGTCTGGAACCAGCCCGACCTGTATTCCGCCGCCGTGCTGGTCGTGCAGTCGGCCTTCACCTCGTCGGGGCAGCGGTGCACGGCTGGGCGCCGGCTGATCGTCGACGAAGCCCTGGCCGACCCGTTGATCGCGGAGGTCGACAAGCTGTGCCGCCGCATGATCGTCGGCGATCCGCACGCCGACCCTGCGCCGTTCATGGGGCCCGTGATCGACAACGACACCGCCGACATGCTGACCGAAAGCTTCCTGGCGCTGATGACCTTGGGTGGCCGTCCGCTGAAGCATCTGGAGCGGCCCATCGCCGATCGCCCGTTCCTGACGCCGTCGCTGATCGACATGACCGACGCTCGCGAACGGCCCGATGTCGAACTGTTCGGCCCGATCCTGCAGATTCAGCGGGTCAAGACGTTCGAAGATGCGCTGACCCAGGCAAACGCCACCCGCTATGGCCTGTCGGCGTCGTTGATCAGCCAGGACCCGAAGCTGTACGACGCCTTCTGGGCGAACATCCGTGCCGGCATCATCAATTGGAACCGCCCGACCAATGGTGCGGCCTCCAGCGCGCCGTTCGGCGGCATCGGCTGGTCGGGCAACCACCGCCCCGCGGCCTATTACGCCGCCGACTATTGCGCCTATCCGGTCGCCAGCAACGAAGCGGAGCAGGCTCGCGCGAGCATCGGGATCGGCTTGCGCGACATCGACGGGGATCGGTGATCTAGCGGCGTTCGCTCAGACACAGGCGCGATGGCGCAAGGCGGATGGTGTTCGCGCAGAGGCGCACAGGCCGCTGGAGTAATGAGCGTGCAGCAGCGTCGATCGCCTTATCGCGAGGCTTCGCGCCTCCGACGCGGCTGACGCCCTACCCGCCCTGCCCCGTCGGGGCACCGGGGCGAACCGCCCTCTGTCCTCTCTTCGCGCCTCAGGCCTTTGCCTGAACAAACTGTCCTTCCGCGCCGCAAAGCATCACTGGTTTGCGGGAGCGGACCTACAAGCCCATCTCGCCAGGCATCATGGCGACTCTTCTCGATCCCACCGCCCGCGGGCGCGTCATCCTGGTCGGTGCCGGCCCCGGCGATCCCGGCCTGCTGACCGTTCGTGCTGTCGAGGCGCTGAAGTCGGCCGACGTCGTCGTCCATGACGGGCTGATCGATCCGCGCGTGCTGGACATCGCACCGCCTGCGGCCCACCGCATCTCCGTCGCCAAGAAGCGCGACCGCCACACCGTACCGCAGGACGGGATCAACGCGCTGATCGTCGCGCACGTCCGCCTGGGGCAGGTGGTCGTGCGGCTGAAGGGGGGAGACCCGTTCATCTTCGGTCGCGGCGGCGAAGAGGTGGAGGCGGTGCGTCAGGCCGGGTTGCCGGTCGAGGTTATCCCGGGCGTCTCGGCGGCGCTCGGCTGCGCGGCGGAGGCGATGCTGCCGCTCACGCACCGCGACTGGTCGTCGGCGGTCAGTTTCGTTGCGGGACAGTGCAAGGGTCTGAAGGATCAGGACTGGTCGGGCCTTGCCGGCAAGGGTCGTACGCTCGTCATCTACATGGGCGTCGCGACGTGCAGCGACATCGCCGACAAGCTGATGGCCGACGGCGTCGCCCCAGACATGCCGGTGGCGGTGCTGGAGAAAGGCACGCTGAGCGGCCATCGCGCGCTGCGGACCCTGCTCGCGGATCTGGGCGACATGGTGGCGCGGGAAAGAGTCGGCAGCCCGGCGATCATCGTCGTCGGCGAAGTCGTATTGTTGGCCGACGCCGACGACCGGCTGGGCAGACTTGCCGTTCAGGCGGAGGTTCTGGCATGAAGCTGTTGACGGGCAACGATCTTTCGACAGGAGACGTCGTCTGGTGGACCGGCCGCGACTGGTCGCGTCACGTCGAGGATGCGTCCGACGTCGCTGATGGCGGAGTCAGCATCGCGCGTGCCGAGGAAGGTGCCCGCCGCGTCACCGGGCCTTATGTGATCGACGCGACCGCTACGCCCGAAGGCCCCCGCCCGGCCCATATCAAAGACCGCATCCGCGCGCTCGGCCCGACCGTGCGCCCGGACCTGACGCTCAAGCCCGCCGACCCGTCGGCCGGGGATTGGGTGATATGACAAGAAGTCCTTCCCGGCCCAGGAAGGGGTACCGCCGACCGCGGGTCGGTGGTGGAGAAGGTGCGCCGCGAATGCATCGCCTGCCGCCCGCCCTCTCCACCGCGCTTCGCGCGGTTCCCCTCCCCATGCTGGGGAGGATTTAGGAAAAATCATGTACCGCTACGACCAATATGACCAAGCCCTCGTCGACACTCGTGTCGAGGAATTCCGCGACCAGGTGCAGCGTCGCCTGTCGGGTGCGCTCAGCGAGGACCAGTTCAAACCGCTGCGGCTGATGAACGGCCTGTACCTGCAACTCCATGCCTACATGCTGCGGGTGGCGGTGCCCTACGGCACGCTCGACAGCCGTCAGATGCGGATGCTCGGCCATATCGCGCGCACGTACGACCGCGGATACGGGCACTTCACGACGCGCCAGAACATTCAGTTCAACTGGATCAAGCTGGAGGACGCGCCCAATATTCTCGCCGAACTGGCGGGCGCGCAGATGCATGCCATCCAGACCAGCGGCAATTGCATCCGCAACATCTCGTCCGATCAGTTCGCCGGCGCCGCGGCGGACGAAGTGACCGACCCCCGCCCCTGGGCCGAACTGCTACGCCAGTGGAGCACGTCCCACCCGGAATTCACCTATCTGCCGCGCAAGTTCAAGATCGCGGTGATCGCCAGCGACACCGATCGTGCGGCGATGCGGCTGCACGACATCGGCCTTCAGTTGATCGAACGCGACGGTCAGATCGGCGCGCGCGTCTTTGCCGGTGGCGGCATGGGCCGCACGCCGATGATCGCGCCGGAAATCAACGAGTTCATACCGGCATCTGAGTTGCTGTCGTATCTGGAGGCGTGCCTGCGCG
>DASTEN010000276.1:0-16917 GCA_035709645.1 Sphingomonas sp. | reverse complement strand
CGACCGCGCGCGCGACGGCCGCCTTCAGGCCGGCGAACGAGAAATGCGGCTCCTTCGTGCCGATCAGCGGGCGGGGCAGCGGGACCGCTCGCGGATCGCCGTCCCTGGCCACCCGCTCGACCGCCGGCCCGCCGGGAAAGCCGAGGCCGAGCAACTTGGCGGTCTTGTCGAACGCTTCGCCCGCGGCGTCGTCGATCGTCGTTGCCAGGCGGCGATACGTGCCGACGCCCTCGACCAGCAGCAACTGACAGTGTCCGCCCGACACCAGCAACAACAGATACGGGAATTCGAGCGCCGGGTCGGCCAGCCGCGGCGACAGCGCGTGGCCCTCCAGATGGTTCACCGCGACGAGCGGTTTGCCCGCAGCGTGGGACAGCGCCTTACCGGTCACCAGCCCGACCATCACGCCTCCGATCAGCCCCGGCCCCGCAGTCGCGGCGATGGCATCGATGTCGGACAGCGTGACGTCGGCATCGCGCAGAGCACGCGTCACCAGCGGGCCGATGACCTCGACATGCGCGCGCGCGGCGATTTCGGGAACGACGCCGCCATAGGGGCGGTGCGCTTCTTCCTGACCGGCCAGGGCGTGGCTCAATACACGTCGATCGCCGGTAACGACGGCGGCTGCGGTTTCGTCGCAGCTCGATTCCAGGCCAAGGATCAGCATGCTCTTCCCCTAACCGTTCGGGCTGAGCTTGTCGAAGCCCTGTCCTTTCTTCTAACCCGCCACACGAAGAAGAAGGGCAGCCCTTCGACAGGCTCGGGGCAAACGGGATTGGTGGACACTGTATTGAAACTCGGCACGCGCGGTTCGCCCCTTGCCCTCACGCAAGCGGGGCTGGTCCAGCGTGCGCTGGAAGCCGCGCATCCGGGCGTGTCGGTCCAGATCGTCACGATCAGGACGACCGGTGACCGCGTGCAGGATCGCGCGCTGGCCGACATCGGCGGCAAGGCGCTGTGGACGAAGGAGCTCGACCGCGCGCTGCTGTCGGGAGAGATCGACTGCGCGGTCCATTCGATGAAGGACGTCGAAACCGTCCGTCCGGCGGAAATCGTGATCGCCGCGATGCTGCCGCGTGCCGACGTCCGCGATCGGCTGGTCGGGGCCGCGTCGTTCGAAGCGCTGCCGCCCGGCGCGCGAATCGGCACCAGCAGTCCGCGCCGCGCCGCGCAGGTCCGCAGCCTGCGCCCCGACCTTCAGCCCGTGCTGTTCCGGGGCAACGTCGACACGCGGCTCGCAAAGCTCGCGGCGGGGGAGGCGGACGCGACGCTGCTCGCCGCAGCAGGGCTCGAACGGCTGGGGCGGATGGATGTCGGGGTGGCCATTGCCGTCGCGGAAATGCCGCCCGCCCCCGCGCAGGGTGCAGTCGGAATCGAATGTCGCGCCGATGACGCGCTGACGCAAAACCGCCTCGCCAAGATCGATCATCCGAAAACTCACGCCTGCGTGCGCGCCGAACGCGCCTTGCTGGCGGCGCTTGTCGCCGATTGCCACTCGCCCGTCGCAGCGCTGGCACAGATCGAAGGTGCGGTGCTGACGCTGGCGGCAACGCTCTATTCGCAGGACGGCGCGCACCATGTCTCGGCGCAGGAAAGCGGCGCACCGAACGACCCGGCGGTATCGCGGGCGCTGGCCGACAAGCTGCTTGCGCTGGCGCCCGATCCGGTCCGGGTCCTGTTCGCCGGCTGATGCGCCGGTTGGCGGTCCTGCGGCCGGAGCCCGGCAATGCCGCGACCGCCGCGCGGATCGAGGCGCTGGGTCATGTCGCGCTGCGCCTGCCCTTGTTCGTCGTCCGTTCGCTCGACTGGGAGGCGCCCGATCCGGCGGATTTCGATAGTCTGCTGCTGTCGAGTGCGAATGCCGTGCGGCATGCCGGTCCCGACCTCGCGCGATTGACCGATCTGCCCGTCTACGCCGTCGGTCGCGCGACTGCCGTCGCGGCTGAGGCGGCGGGTTTCACGGTCGTGGCGATCGGCGAATCGGGTGTCGACGCCGTCACGGCGCCGGGGCGCATCCTGCGTCTGGTCGGACGCGATCATCGGCCGGCCCGCGCCGCGCGAACGATTGCGGTTTACGCAAGCGAGCCACTGACGCCGCCGCTGATGGCGCTTGAGGACGCGACCGCGCTGCTCCATTCGGCCCGGGCGGCGGAACGGCTTGCGGCCCTGATCGCGGACAGGAGTGGGGTCCGCATCGCCGCGATCAGCCCCGCTGCCCTCGCCGCTGCCGGTGTGGGCTGGCGTGCAGCGTCGATCGCCGACCGTCCGACCGACGCCGCGCTGATCGACGCAGCGTTGACGCTCGCCGATTGACGCGTCGCCACAGGCGGCGGATAACGCGCGCAATGACCGGCGATCCCCAATCCACGACCTCCGACGCGTTCGCCGCGTCCGAACCGACGCCGTTCGCCGCAACCGCACCGCGCCGTCGCGGTCGCGGTCGTGGCACGCTGATCGTCGCCTTCTTCGCGTTTCTGATCGGCTTGGTGGCGATGTACTATCTGCTGCCCGCGCTCCAGCGCTGGACCGGCGCCGGCGCCCGGACCGGGCAGACCGCAGCGCAATCCGCCGCACAGCCCGCCGTCAGCGCATTGCCGCCGCGCATGGCGCCGGCCGATCCGGCCTTCGTCGACGCCCTGACCGTACGCACCGCCGCGCTCGATGCGCAGTTGCGCGGTATCGAAGCGCGGATGGCGGCAGCCGATACCGCCTCGCGTACCGCCGCAGCGCAGTCGCGTCGCGCCGAAGGACTGATGATCGCGTTCGCCGCGCGCCGCGCGATCGATCGCGGCGTGCCGCTCGGCTATCTCGAGCCGCAGCTGCGGGCGCGGTTCGGCGCCGAACAGCCGCAGGCGGTCGCCGCCGTCATCGGTGCGGTCGGCAGTCCGACGCTGGCGGACTTGCGTGAGGGGCTGACCAAGATCGCACCGACGCTGACGACCGGATCGCGCCGCGACGGATTTTTCACGACCGTGTGGCGGGAATTGTCGACGCTGGTGATCCTGCGGCGCGATTCGACGCCCAGTGCCCGACCCGACGACCGACTGGAGCGCGCCCGCCTGGTTCTCGATGGCGGTAACGTCGAAGGCGCGCTGGCCGAAGTCGCGCGGATGCCGGGTGCTTCGAATGCCTCGAACTGGATCGACGCCGCCAAGCGCTATATCGATACGCGCCGGGCGCTGAACACGCTGGAGGTCGCCGCGATCGGAACGCCGGTGCCGGCCGAACCGGTACCCGCCGCACCGGTCGCCGACGCCGCACCGGCGGCACCCGCAGGACCGGTGCCTGCAACGAATCCAGCCGGGACCTTGCCCGGCGCCTGACCTTTCGAGAGGATGACCGACATGGCTGAAATGGGCCGGTTCGACTGGAGCGATCCGTTCGCGCTCGACGCGCAGCTGACCGATGAAGAGCGGATGGTCCGCGACGCCGCGCGTGGCTACGCCCGCGAACGGCTGCTGCCCCGGGTGACCAGGGCATTCCTCGATGAGGATTTCGACCGCGAGATCATGCGGGAAATGGGCGCCGCCGGTCTGCTGGGTCCGACGATTCCGGAGGAATATGGCGGCGCGGGCCTGGGCTATGTCGCCTACGGCCTGGTCGCGCGCGAGGTGGAGGCGATCGATTCTGGCTACCGCTCGGCGATGAGCGTCCAGTCGAGCCTGGTGATGCACCCGATCAACGCCTACGGCACCGAGGCGCAGAAGCGAAAATATCTGCCCGGCCTAGCGAGCGGCGAACTGGTCGGCTGTTTCGGCCTGACCGAACCCGACGCCGGGTCGGACCCGGGTGGCATGCGCACCCGTGCGGAAAAGACCGCGACCGGATATCGGCTGACCGGGTCCAAGATGTGGATCACCAATTCGCCGATCGCCGACGTGATGGTCGTCTGGGCGAAGAGCGACGCGCACGGCGGCGGGATCAAGGGCTTCGTACTGGAACGCGGCATGGCCGGGCTCTCGACCCCAAAGATCGAAGGCAAGCTTAGCCTGCGGGCGTCGGTCACCGGCGAGATCGTGATGGACGGCGTGGAGGTGGGCGAAGAGGCGCTGCTGCCGGACGTCCAGGGGCTGAAGGGGCCGTTCGGCTGCCTCAACCGCGCGCGTTATGGCATCGCCTGGGGCACGATGGGCGCGGCCGAATTCTGCTTCGAGGCGGCGCGCCAATATACGCTGGACCGCCAGCAATTCGGCCGGCCGCTCGCCGCCACGCAGCTCGTGCAGCTGAAGCTTGCCAACATGCAGACCGAGATTGCGTTGGGGCTTCAGGCCGCGCTGCGCGCCGGGCGGATGTTCGACGACGGCACGCTGGCACCCGAGGCGATCAGCATCATCAAGCGCAACAACTGCGGCAAGGCGCTGGATATCGCACGGGTCGCGCGCGACATGCACGGCGGCAACGGCATTTCGGCCGAATTCCACGTTATCCGCCACGCGATCAACCTGGAGACGGTGAATACCTACGAAGGGACGCACGACGTCCATGGCCTGATCCTCGGCCGCGCGATCACGGGGATCGCGGCCTTTTGATCCATGCGTGCTCCGGTTGCCGCCGGAGCGCGCCCGTCGTCACGCGGCGAGCATGCGGGTGATGTGGTCGAACACGGCCGGGTGCAGCGGCTGGTGAAAGGCGGCGCCGACGAATTCGCCGCGCTGCCATGCGACTTCGGCCTCCAGGCTCTGCAGACCGGGGATCGACAGCCAGATCAGGGTGCCGGGGCGGATGATGTGGACGCATTCGGCCTTGAAGCCGGTGCGCGACAGGTCGACGACGCGGATTTTGTATCGCGAACCGTTGCGGTCGCGCACTTTCGCATCCACGCCGACGTCGCGGCGCGTCGTCATGCGACCGTCTTCGGTCGGGTGCGGGGCGTAGGCATAGTGCGACATGGTCGAGCGACCGTGCCACGATGGCGGTTTACGCATCGCTAACGTCAGGCGACGGCGTCCCACATCAGTTTCAGGCCGACAGCGATCATCAACCAGTAGATGACGCCGTAGAAGCGTTCGGCCGGCACGCGTCGCACAAGCCAAACGCCGGCCGCCGTGGACAGCACGGCGACCGGTAACAGGAGGGCGGCGACCGTCAGGTTGACGCGAGTGAACTGGCCGAGCGCGATGTAGGCGGGGACCTTCACCCAGTTGACGGCGGCGAAGAAGATCGCGGTCGTACCCACCAGCACGTCGCGCGGCAGGCGACGGGGCAGGACCCACAGCTGGTACGGGGGCTGTCCGGCATGGGCGATCTGGCTGGTGAATCCGGATGCGATGCCGAAGATCGTACCGACCCAGCCCGGCGATCCGCCCGTCCCGGCCGGCGCGCCGCGACGTTCGACCCACAGGCGGTACGTCCCGAACACGACCGACACGGCGCCGACGAGCCCCAACACCGCATCGGGCGACACCGACGCGGCGAACAGATAGCCGATCGCGATCCCGCTGGCGGCTCCCGGCAGCATCCAGCCGAGCACATAGCCGTCCCAGTCGCGGCGGAATGCCCACACCCCGACGGCATCCTGGACAATCAGGATCGGCAGCAGGATCGCGGCGGCACGAACCGGGGACACGGTCATCGCGACCATCGGCAGCGACAAGGCGCCCATGCCCGAAAACCCGCCCTTGGCGAGCCCGAGCATGGTCACCGCCACGACCGCGACGACCCAGAAGGCAGGGCTTTCGATCAGCGCTCGGCGATCCGTGCGAGATGTCCGCCGATGCGGGCCAACGCGACGACGCCCGCCGCGGCGATGGCGGTCAGGGCGATGACGGCATAGGTCAGGGCCTTCAGCCAGCGCGCCACCTCTGCATCGCGCTGGGCCGCAATGCGCTGGACGGTGGCGATGGTCCCGGTTGCTGCGGCAGTGTCCGGCGTCTCCGCATCGGCCGGCTCGCGCGGGGCGTTCGTGGACGCAGGCGGGCTATCGGGCGCCGACGCCTCTTGTACTGCGACCTGTCCCGGAAAGGCTTGGCCGATCGGGGCATTCGAAACGCTCGCCAGAGACCCGATCAATGCCAGCGTCGCGAGCGCGGCCAGCACCAGCATCGTCGTCCGAGCGATCCAGTCGACGGTCTTCAAACGAGCGGCCTCCTTTTTACTAACATACGCGCAGACTCGATATTGCGATGCGTTTTCAATTAGCGCGAAACCTCAGTCAAACGCGGGGGTGGATTCACCTGCGCGCCTGTGCGAAAGGGCCGTGTTTTTTCCGTCCCTAGCATAAGGCGATGCCGACCATGAACATCCATGAGTATCAGGCGAAGGAATTGCTGGCGAAGTTCGGCGTTCCCGTCCCCGCAGGCTTTGCCGCGCTGAGCGTCGAGGAAGCCGTAGAAGCGTCGAAGAAGCTGCCCGGGCCGCTGTACGTCGTGAAGGCGCAGATCCATGCCGGCGGCCGCGGCAAGGGCAAGTTCAAGGAACTGCCCGCCGAAGCGAAAGGCGGCGTCCGCCTGGCCAAGACCGAGGACGAGGTCCGCCACGCCGCGACCGAAATGCTGGGCAACACGCTGGTGACGATCCAGACGGGCGAGGCCGGCAAGCAGGTCAATCGCCTGTACGTGACCGACGGCGTCGACATCGCCAAGGAATTCTACCTCGCGCTGCTCGTCAATCGCGCGACCGGCCGCGTCTCGATGGTCGCCTCCACCGAAGGCGGCATGGACATCGAGACGGTGGCGCACGACACGCCCGAGAAGATCCATTCGATCGACATCGACACCGCGACCGGCTTCATGCCGCACCATGGCCGCGCCGTCGCCGCCGCGCTGGAACTGACCGGCGACCTCGCCAAGCAGGCCGCCAACGTCGCGTCGAAGCTGTACGACGCGTTCCTGGGTACGGACGCCGAGCAGATCGAGATCAATCCGCTGGCCGTTACGGATGATGGCAAGCTGATGGTGCTCGACGCCAAGGTCGGCTTCGACGGCAACGCGATGTTCCGTCACAAGGACCTGATGGACCTGCGCGACGAGACCGAGGAAGATCCCGCCGAACTCGAAGCGTCGAAGTACGACCTGGCCTACATCAAGCTCGACGGCGACATCGGCTGCATGGTCAACGGCGCCGGCCTCGCCATGGCGACGATGGACATCATCAAGCTGAACGGCATGTTCCCGGCCAACTTCCTCGACGTCGGCGGCGGCGCGAACAAGGAAAAGGTGACCGCGGCGTTCAAGATCATCCTCCAGGATCCGAACGTGAAGGGCATCCTGGTCAACATCTTCGGCGGCATCATGCGTTGCGACATCATCGCCGACGGCATCGTCGCGGCGGCGAAGGAAGTGAACCTGTCGGTGCCGCTGGTCGTCCGCTTGGAGGGCACCAACGTCGAGAAGGGCAAGGAAATCCTGTCCAATTCGGGTCTCGCCATCGTTCCGGCGAACGACCTAGGCGATGCGGCGAAGAAGATCGTTGCCGAGGTGAAGAAGGTCGCCTGAGCGCACGACGCAACCGAAGCCGACAGGCTTTCGTTGGAGGCTCGGGCGGCGACGTCCGGGCCTCTTTTCGTCTCGGGCATCGGCTGCGTGATTTTCCGTACCGGACTTGCGAAAGTCCGGTCTAATGGCCAGAAAGGCCCCGTACCGCGTGCTGCAAAGTCGCGAGTGTTTTTAGGAAAGGACCTGGCCATGAAGGTATTGGTGCCGGTCAAGCGCGTGCTTGATTACAATGTGAAGCCCCGCGTGAAGGCCGACGGCAGCGGGGTCGACCTCGCCAACGTCAAGATGAGCATGAACCCGTTCGACGAAATCGCGGTCGAGGAAGCGATTCGCCTGAAGGAAAAGGGCGTCGCGACCGAGGTCGTCGCGGTTTCGATCGGCGAGCCGAAGGCGCAGGAAACGCTGCGGACCGCGCTCGCGATGGGGGCCGACCGCGCGATCCTGATCACGTCGGACGAAAAGGTCGAACCGCTGGGCGTCGCCAAGCTGCTGAAGGCGATCTGCGACGAGGAGCAGCCGAGCCTGGTGATCCTGGGCAAGCAGGCGATCGACGACGACAACAACCAGACCGGCCAGATGCTGGCCGCGCTGACCGGCTGGGGCCAGGGTACCTTCGCGTCCAAGGTCGAGGTCGAGGGCGACAAGGTCGCGGTGACCCGCGAAGTCGACGGCGGGTCGGAGACGGATACGCTGACGCTGCCGGCGGTGGTCACCACCGACCTGCGCCTCAACGAACCGCGCTATGCGTCGCTGCCGAACATCATGAAGGCCAAGTCGAAGCCTCTGGCACAGAAGACCGCCGCCGATTACGGCGTCGACGTATCGCCCCGCCTCACCACCGTGAAGGTCGAGGAACCGGCCAAACGTCAGGCGGGCGTTAAGGTCGCCGACGTCGATGAACTCGTCAGCAAGCTCAAGACGCTGGGCGTCGCGAAATAAGCCGTTCGTTTCATATCCGTTCGTCCTGAGTAGCCATTGAGCCTGGCGAAATGGCGTATCGAAGGACCGATCCCGGTACCTCGATACGGGTCTTCGACAAGCTCAGCCCCTACTCGGCACGAACGGTTGGATTTTGAACTCCGGTGTGGAGGATGTTGAGATGAAAACCCTCGTTTGGGTCGAACACGACGGCCAAGCCGTCAAGGACGCCACGCTCGCCACGGTGACCGCCGCGGCCAAGCTCGGCGAAGTCCACTTGCTGGTTGCCGGACAGGGCGTAGACGGCGTCGCTGCCGCAGCCGCCAAGATCGCCGGCATCGGCAAGGTCCATGTCGCCGACGACGCAGCCTATGCCCATGCGCTGGCCGAGAACGTCGCGCCGCTGGTCAAGTCGCTGATGGACAGCCACGACGCCTTCGTCGCGCCGGCCACCAGCAACGGCAAGAACATCGCGCCGCGCGTTGCAGCGCTGCTCGACGTCATGCAGGTCAGCGATATCCTGTCGGTCGAGGGGCCGGACACGTTCACGCGGCCGATTTATGCCGGCAACGCGATCGCGACCGTGCAGACGAAGGATGCGAAGCTGGTCCTGACCGTGCGCGGCACCGCGTTCGAAAAGGCCGCGGCTGAGGGCGGCTCGGGTACGATCGAGGCGGTGGCATCGACGGGTGACGCCGGCGTGTCGACCTTCTCGGGCAGCGAGATCGCCAAGCTGGAGCGGCCGGAACTGACCAGCGCGAAGGTGATCGTCTCGGGCGGCCGTGCACTGGGGTCGGGCGAAAAGTTCGTCGAGCTGATCGAGCCGCTGGCCGACAAGCTGGGCGCCGCAGTCGGTGCGTCGCGTGCCGCCGTGGACGCGGGCTATGTCCCGAACGACTATCAGGTCGGCCAGACCGGCAAGATCGTCGCGCCGGAAGTCTATATCGCGGTCGGCATCTCGGGCGCGATCCAGCATCTGGCGGGCATGAAGGATTCGAAGGTGATCGTCGCCATCAACAAGGACGAGGACGCACCGATCTTTCAGGTGGCCGACGTCGGGCTGGTCGGCGACCTGTTCAAGGTCGTGCCGGAGTTGACCGAGAAGCTGTAGGCGAATGCCGATGCGCGGGGCGCAGCCCCCGCGCAAAAGCCAGCGCGGCCGGCGGCGCTCCGGCGCCGTCCGACGACGCGGGATTTACTCCGCGTCGTGCTGCCATGCTCTCGTCCGTCATCCCCGCGAAGGCGGGAGTTCATTCTAGCTGACCGGGCGGCTCGATCCGCTACGGCAGCCAAAATTCACCCCGCCTTCGCGGGGGTGACGGACAGGTTCTGGAGCGTAAGCTCACCATAACACATCCCGGTCCGGCTTCAGCGGCTCGGGTGCTTGGTCCCCGATTGCCTGCAACAGATCGATCTCGATCGTGCGGCACATCGCGTCCAGGGGCAGATCGTGGATGGTATTGGCGAACGGATCGGCCAGATCGTCGCCGATCTGCAGCACCGCCAGGAACATCAGTCCCGCCAGCGTCGATCCGATCGGCGTCGCCCAGCCCAGCGTCTCGACCAGGCCGATCGGCAGGACGATGCAGAACAGCCGGGTGAACAGGTTCGGAAAGAACCGGTACTGATTGGGCAGCGGCGTGTTCTTGATCCGCTCCATCCCGCCTTGCGCATTGGTGATGTCGGTCAGCGTCCGTTCGAGCGCGGCGTGCAGGATCGTGTCCATGTGCCCTTCCCGACGCGCCTTGGCGATGCGGCCGGCGGTGCCGTCGATGATGCCGTTGGCGATGTTGGTGCGCCCGAACGGTCCGGCGGCCTCGCCCGCCGACAGGAACCGCAGGACATCGGGCTTGGGGTCGATCCGGCGCAACTGGCACCGCAGCGCGTGGACATAGGCGATGTGGCGCAGCACGATCGTGCGCTTGAGGTCCCACAGCTTGCCCTCGGCCGCATAGGGCATGAACGTCACGATTTCGCGCGCTAGGCTGCGCGAGGCGTTGATCATCGCCCCCCACAGCACGCGCCCTTCCCACCAGCGCTGATAGGCGGAATTGTCACGAAATCCCAGGAACAGCGCCAGCGCCGTGCCGAACAGCGTCAGCGGCAGCGACGGCGCCTTGGCCGGCGTCAGCATGTAGAAGGCGGTGACGGCCACGTCCCAGAAGAACAGAACCAGTAGCGGTTTCCAGACCTCGGCCAGGATGCGGCTGTAGCGGGGGGTGGCGGTAATGATCATCGCGCACGCGACGCGTGACCTGGATCAAGGTTGCATCGCGGCGTGGAATTTTTCGGGGCTGCATTGTAGGGGCGTGCGCGATGACCAACGAACTTCGCTCCGCCGCTCTCGATTCCAAGGCCTGGCCGTACGAGGAGGCGCGCAAGCTGTTGAAGCGTTGGCCCGACGGCAAGCCCGATGGCGCGCCAATGCTGTTCGAAACCGGCTATGGCCCGTCGGGGCTACCGCATATCGGCACCTTCAACGAAGTGCTGCGGACGACGATGGTGCGCAACGCCTTCCATGCGCTCAGCGACCAGCCGACCAGGCTGATCGCGTTCAGCGACGACATGGACGGGCTGCGCAAGGTGCCCGACAACGTGCCCAACCGCGCGATGCTGGCGGAGCATCTGGGCAAGCCCCTGACGCAGGTGCCCGATCCGTTCGGCACGCACGACAGCTTCGCCGCGCACAACAATGCCCGGCTGCGCGAATTTCTGGACCGGTTCGGGTTCGACTACGACTTTGCGTCGTCGACCGACTATTACACTAGCGGCCGCTTCGACGACGCGCTGCGGTTGGTGCTCGGCCGGTTCCAGGCGATCCAGGACGTGATGCTGCCGACGCTGCGCGAGGAACGCCGCGCGACCTATTCGCCCGTCCTGCCGATCAGCCCGACGAGCGGCGTCGTGTTGCAGGTGCCGGTCGAGGTCGTCGACGCCCAAGCGGGCACGATCGCCTTCACCGACGAGACCGGTGAGCGGGTCGTCCAGTCGGCGCTGGGCGGCAAGTCGAAGCTGCAATGGAAGGTCGACTGGGCGATGCGCTGGGTCGCGCTGGGCGTCGATTACGAGATGGCGGGCAAGGACCTGATCGATTCGGTCGTCCAGTCGTCGAAGATCGCCCGCGTGCTCGGTGGCCGGCCCCCCGAAGGCTTCAACTACGAGATGTTCCTCGACGAAAAGGGTGAGAAGATCTCGAAGTCCAAGGGCAACGGCCTGAGCCTGGAGCAGTGGCTGACCTATGGCCCGGACGAAAGCCTGGCGTTCTTCGCCTATCGCGAGCCCAAGAAGGCCAAGCAACTGCACATGGGCGTCATTCCGCGCGCGGTCGACGAATATTGGCAGTTCCACGCCAATTATGCCGGACAGGACCTGAAGCAGAAGCTGGGCAACCCGGTCCACCACATCCACGACGGCGTCCTGCCGCAAGGCGAACTGCCGGTCACGTTCGGCTTGTTGCTGAATCTGGTCGGGGTGATGGGTGATGCGACGAAGGCGCAGGTGTGGGGCTATCTGGGCAATTACGTGCCCGATGCGACGCCCGAGACGCATCCCGATCTCGACCGGCTGATCGGCTATGCGCTGGCCTATGCCCGCGATTTCGTTGCCCCCACGCTGGTCCGCCGCGCACCCGAGGGTGTCGAGGTGGATGCGTTGAGGCGGCTCGATGCCGAGCTTGCCGCGCTGCCCGAAGACGCGCCGGCCGAAGACATCCAGAACATCGTCTACGAAATCGGCAAGACCGGCGGGTTCGCTGAACTGCGCGACTGGTTCAAGGCGCTGTACGAGACGCTGCTGGGGTCGTCGCAGGGGCCGCGGATGGGCAGCTTCATCAAGCTGTACGGCATCGCCAATACCCGGCGGCTGATCGGGGACGCGCTGGCGAAGGTCGCGGCGTGACACGACGCGGGCCGCACTCGGCACTGCGCGATTTCCTGCAAAGCGAAGCCGCAGGCGGGATCGTCCTGATCGTGGCGTCGCTGCTGGCGATGATCGTCGCCAATCTGCCGGCGACCGGCGACAGCTATGTCGCGATGCTCCACATGCGTACAGGGCCGGTGCTGAACGATCATCTGGGACCGATGACGATCCACCTGTGGATCAACGACGGCCTGATGGCGATCTTCTTCTTTCTGGTCGGGCTGGAGATCAAGCGCGAGGTCGTGGATGGCGGCCTGACCCGGCCGGAGCGGCGCCGGCTGCCGGTGATAGCGGCGCTGGCCGGGATGGCGGTACCGGCGATCGTCTATCTGGCGATTACGTCCGGAATGCCGGGGCTGCAGCGGGGATGGGCGATCCCGGCGGCGACCGACATCGCCTTCGCGATCGGGGTGCTGGCGCTGCTGGGCAATCGCGTCCCGACCGCGTTGAAGCTGTTTCTGACGACGGTTGCGATCGTCGATGACATGGGCGCGGTGGCGATCATCGCGCTCGCCTATACCGACCACATCGCGGTCGCGGCGCTGGCCGGGGCGGCGGCGGTGGCGGCGGGTCTCTATGCGCTTAATCGCCGCGGCGAACGGCGGCCGGCGGTGTATCTGGCGGGGTTCGCGCTGCTGTGGCTGCTGACGCTGATTTCGGGGGTGCACGCGACGATCGCCGGCGTGGTTGCCGCATTGGCGGTTCCGGTGACACCGACGCCGGCCGCGCCCGATGCGGTGGATTCGACGCTGCACCGGCTGGAACATGCGCTGCATCCGCTGGTCGCCTTCGTCATCGTGCCCCTGTTCGGTTTCGCCAATGCCGGCGTGTCGCTTGGCGGTGTCGGGCTGGCGACGCTGACCGAGCCGTTGGTGCTGGGCATCGCCTTCGGCCTGTTCTTCGGCAAGCAGGCGGGGATTTTCGGCAGCGTGTGGCTGGCCGACCGCCTGGGCGTCGTCGAACGGCCGGCGGGGGTTTCGTGGCTGCAACTCTATGGCGTGGCGTTGGTCGCGGGCATCGGTTTCACGATGAGCCTGTTCATCGGCGGTCTGGCGTTTCCGGGAGACCCGACGCTGGCGGAAGGGGTGAAGATCGGCGTCCTGAGCGGGTCGATCCTGTCGGCGATCGCAGGATTTACGGTCCTGCGCATCGCGGCGCGGCGCTGATCCATGCGGGTGTTCTTCGATTCCCGCCAGCGCGCTCATGCGCCGGCGCGTGAGTTCCACAACGGCGGCTGGACACCCTATGCCGAGGTGCCCGAGCGGGTCGATGCGATCCTGGCGGCGCTGGGACCGACGGAGGGGCCGGGGGATTTGGGGGACGCGCCGATTCTGCGCGTGCACGACGCCGGTTACGTCGACTTCCTGAAGACCGCGCACGACCGCTGGTTGGCGGCGGGGCGTGAAGGCGACGTGATCGCCTATGCCTGGCCGGTCGTCCGGCGGCGGGACGTAAGGCTCGACCGGATTGATGCCCTGGTAGGACGCTATACGATGGATGCGGTGACGCCGCTGACCGCGGATACCTGGACGTCGGCCTATTGGAATGCGCAGACGGCGCTGGCGGCGACGCGTGCGGTGCTGGCGGGGGACGTCGCGTTCGCGCTGTGCCGACCGCCCGGCCATCACGCAGGCGCCGATTATGCCGGCGGATATTGCCACCTGAACACCGCTGCCATCGCGGCGCAGGCGGCACGCGATGCCGGCTGCGCGCGCGTCGCGATCCTCGACATCGACTATCATCACGGCAACGGTACGCAGGATATCTTCTGGGACCGGGCCGACGTGTTCTACGCCTCGCTCCATGCCGATCCGGCGACCGACTTTCCGTTCTACTCAGGCCACGCCGACGAAGTGGGCGAGGGCGCTGGCGCGGGCACGACGCTGAACCTGCCGCTGCCGCAGGGCACGCGGCTGGCGGGGTTTCGTGCCGCGCAGGGGCAGGCGCTCGACGCCATCGCGCGGTTTGCGCCCGACCTGCTGATCGTCAGCTACGGCGCGGACACGTGGGCGGGCGACCCGATCAGCCATTTCGCGCTGGCGACGGCCGATTACGCGGTTCTGGCGCGGGACATCGCGGCGTGCGGCTGGCCGGTGGTGACGCTGATGGAGGGGGGCTATGCGGTCGACGCCCTCGGCGCGAATGTCGCGAGTTTTTTAAGCGGGTTGTGACGTACACCGGTCGTGCCGCGCCGCGGCAGAGCCGCGTCGTCGGACGGGCTGTGCCCACCGGCCGGCCTTGCGCGAGTCCGTGCGCGGCACGCGCTCGGCCGTGCGGCGGCTTAATCGGGCTCCGTCGCGTCGATCGGCTTCATGTCCTTCATCGACGCCGCGACCGCGTCGGCTCGCGCGATCACGCGCAGGATGTTGCCCGAGGTAAGGGCTGCCAGGTCCGCATCACTCCACCCGCGCCGCACCAGTTCGGCGAGGACGAGCGGATAGCCATCGACCCCCGACATCCCCTCCGGTCCGGTGCCGCCGATGCCGTCGTAATCGCCGCCGAAGCCCACGCTGCCCTTGCCCGCGATCCTGGCGACATGTTCGATATGATCGGCGACCGTCGCGGCATCGACCCGGGGCATCGGATGCGTGCGGTCCCATTCCAGCAGGGGAGCGGGCGATTTCGCGCCATAGGCATCCGCCGGCACCCCGACCGAGCGGGCATAGTTCGAGCGCGCCCGATCCCAGTCGGCCCACGGCTTCGACAGGAACGCCGGGTAGAAGTTGACCATGACGACACCCTCGTTCGCGCCGATCCGCTGCAACAGCGTGTCGGGGATGTTGCGCGGCCGATCGGCCAGCGCCCGGGCGGAGGAATGTGAGGCGATCACCGGCGCCTTCGTCACGTCGAGCGCGGCCGCCATCGTCGCGTCGGACACATGGCTGACGTCGACCAGCATACCGATGCGGTTCATCTCCATCACGACCTTGCGCCCGAAGTCGCTCAGCCCGTTCGCGCGGGGCGCATCGGTCGCGCTGTCGGCCCAGTCGAGGCTCTTGCCATGCGTCAGCGTCATGTAGCCGACGCCCAGTTCGCGCATCTGGCGCAGGATGGACAGCCGCCCGTCGATCTGGTGCCCGCCTTCGATCCCGATCAGCGAGGCGATGCGCCCCGCCTTCATCGCCGCGCGCACCTCGTCGGCGGTCTTCGCCATGCGGAACGCCTGCGGGTTGGCGGCGACGACGCGGCGGGCGATGTCGATCTGCTCGATCGTCATCTCGACCGCACGCGGGCCGGTGACGGTCGCGGGGATATAGACCGACCAGAACTGCCCGCCGACCCCGCCGCGCTTCAGCCGGGAGATGTCGGTCTGCAACGGGAAGGGCAGGGCGGCGGTGTTCGCGGTCAGGTCCAGCCCCTCGACCTTCGCCTCATGCCGCTCGCGGATTTCCCAGGGCAGGTCGTTGTGTCCGTCGATCACGGGTGCACGTTTCAGGACGCGGTCGACGCGCGCGGCGATCGCCGGGTCGGAGGCTTGCGGGGCGGCGAGCAGCAGGGCGAGGAGGATCATGGGGCGAGGATAGCCTGGGAGACGAAAAGAAGAAGAGATTTTCGGTTGCCCCGCCAGGTATCAAAAAATCCTCGTACGTATGTCTGTCGCGTTTCCATTCCGTTCCGATCGACGTAAGCCCGATGCGATGCTTCCCCATCCCGCCCTCCACGCCAGCCACGGCGGCATCTGGATCGCCGATGGCGATGGGTGTCGCGCGGTCGGCCGGGGGGAGGCGATCCGGATCGCGGCGGATACACCGGTCATTCTGCTCGGCGCCTCGATCGCGGGTCAGCGACTGGGCTACGCCGACCTGTCGGGCCTCGACCTGCTGGAACTGTTCGCCTTCGTCTACCCTGCGCGTTTTGCCGTGCCGACGCCCAAGGGCCTGGCCGCAGCGCTTGGGCTGACGGCGCCGGCCAGCGACGATGCGGTCGCGCCGTTCCTGCGCGAGGCGGCAACCGCGCTCCTCGCGACGCTCGAGGGCGACTGGCCGGAGCGGGAAGGCGCCTGGACCGCGGCGCAGACGCTGTTTCGCCTGCGCTGGCCGTGGGGGCCGCAGGTCACCGCGCGGTTGTCGAAGCCGCAGGCCGGCGAGCGTTGGCTGTTCTCGCGCCTGCCCGAATGGGAAGAGGGGGCGCCCCGGCCGGCGCCCCGCACCGTCACGCTGGCCGAGGATGCGGTGGCCGATCGTCTGGCGCGGCTGACCGGCAACACGGCCGAGCGGCGTGAAGGGCAGCGCCACTTCGCCGCGACCGCCGCCCAGGCCTTCGCGCCCCGCCGGATGCGCGATACCCCCAATCTGGTGCTGGCGGAGGCCGGGACCGGTATCGGCAAGACCCTGGGCTATCTCGCCCCCGCATCGCTGTGGACCGAAGCGGCCGACGGTGCGGTCTGGGTATCGACCTTTACCAAGGCGCTGCAACGCCAGTTGGGGCACGAAACCGCCCGCCTCTATCCCGATCCCGCCGAGCGTCGCGCGCGCGTCGTCACGCGCAAGGGCCGCGAGAATTATCTGTGCCTGCTGAACCTGGAGGATGCGCTGCAGGGCGGCTTCCAGGGGCGGGCGGCGATCCTCGCGCAGCTCGTTGCGCGATGGGCAGCCTACAGCGCCGACGGCGACATGGTCGGCGGCGACCTGCCCGGTTGGCTGCCGAC
>DASTEN010000275.1:0-6193 GCA_035709645.1 Sphingomonas sp. | reverse complement strand
GTCCGGCTGGTCAAGGGCGCCTATTGGGACGCGGAGATCAAGCGCGCGCAGGTCGACGGCCTGGCCGATTTCCCGGTCTACACCCGCAAGATCCACACCGACATCGCGTACATCGCCTGCGCGCGCAAACTGCTTGCGGCGAAGGACGCGGTGTTCCCGCAGTTCGCCACGCACAACGCGCAGACGCTGTCGACGATCTACCACCTCGCCGGCCCCGACTTCACGGTCGGCGATTACGAATTCCAATGCCTCCACGGCATGGGCGAGCCGCTGTACGATGAGGTCGTCGGCGGCAACGCGCTGAACCGTCCGTGCCGCATCTACGCGCCGGTCGGCACGCACGAGACGTTGCTGGCCTATCTGGTCCGTCGCCTGCTGGAAAACGGTGCGAACTCGTCCTTCGTCAACCGCATCGCCGATCCCGAAGTGTCGATCGCCGATCTGGTCGCGGATCCGGTCGACGCGGTGCGCGCCATGGCGCAGCCGGGCCAGAAAAACCCGCATATCGCGCTGCCGCGTGACCTGTATGGAAAGCGCGTCAATTCCGCCGGCCTGGACCTGAGCGACGAAACGACGCTCACGATGCTGACCGAGACGATGGCTGCCGAGGGGCCGTGGACCGCAGGCACCGTCGGCACCGATCGCCCGGTCCTGAACCCCGCCGACCGCCGCGACCAGGTCGGTTCGGTGCGCGAGATGAGCGTCACCGACGCCCAGGCCGCCGCCCGCACCGCCGCGGCGGCGGCATCCGCCTGGGCCGAAACGACGCCCGCCGAACGCGCCGCGATGCTCGATCGCGCGGCCGATGCCATGCAGTACCGCATGCCGCAGCTGCTGGCGCTGATCGTCCGCGAAGCCGGCAAGTCGCTGCCCAACGCGATCGCCGAAGTCCGTGAAGCGATCGACTTCCTGCGCTATTACGCCGAGCAGGCGCGGACGTCGCTGGGTGCTGCGCACCGACCGCTGGGGGTCGTCACCTGCATCAGCCCGTGGAACTTCCCGCTGGCGATCTTCACCGGTCAGGTCGCTGCGGCGCTCGTCGCGGGCAACGCCGTGCTCGCCAAGCCGGCCGAGGAAACACCGCTGATCGCCGCGCAGGGCGTGGCGCTGCTGCACGAGGCCGGCGTTCCCACCGACGTGCTGCATCTGGTTCCCGGCGACGGTGCGATCGGTGCCGCGCTGGTCGCGGCGCCCGAGACGATGGCGGTGATGTTCACCGGATCGACCGAGGTCGCCCGCCTGATCCAGAAGGAACTCGCGCATCGCCTGCTGCCGGGCGGCGCGCCGATCCCGTTCATCGCCGAAACCGGTGGCCAGAACGCGATGATCGTCGATTCGTCCGCGCTTGCCGAGCAGGTCGTCGCCGACGTCGTCGCCTCGGCCTTCGACAGCGCGGGCCAGCGCTGTTCGGCGCTGCGCATCCTGTGTCTGCAGGAAGAGGTCGCCGATCGCACGTTGGCGATGATCAAGGGCGCGTTGCACGAACTGTCGATCGGTCGCACCGATACGCTTAAAACCGACATCGGCCCGGTCATCACCGCCGAGGCGAAGAGCATCATCGAGAAACATGTCGCGAAGATGCGCGGGGCCGGCCACCGGGTCGAACAGGTGACGTTGGCGGGCGATACCGGAAACGGCACATTCGTCGCCCCGACGATCGTCGAGCTGAGCGACATCGCCGAGCTGGAGCGCGAAGTGTTCGGCCCCGTGCTTCACGTCGTCCGCTTCCGCCGCGCCGATCTCGACCGGCTGATCACGCAGATCAACGCGACCGGATACGGTCTGACCTTCGGCCTGCACACGCGGCTCGATGAAACGATCGCGCATGTCACTGCGCGGGTGAAGGCAGGCAACCTCTACATCAATCGCAACGTCATCGGTGCGGTCGTCGGCGTCCAGCCGTTTGGCGGGCGCGGGCTGTCGGGAACGGGGCCGAAGGCGGGCGGACCGCTGTATCTCGGCCGGCTGGTCACCGGTGCCGACCTGCCGCCACCGGTGGTGTCGGACGCCGCCGATCCAGCGGCTCGCGACCTCGCGATCTGGCTGGAGGAGCGCCAGGAAAACACCGCGGCCGCACGCGTACGCGAAAGCATCGCATCGTCGATGCTGGGTGCCGAAGTCGAATTGGCCGGGCCGGTCGGCGAACGCAACATCTATGCCCTCCACCCGCGCGGGCGCGTTCTGCTGCTGCCGCAAACCCGCGATGGCATCCTGGAACAGATCGGCGCGGCGCTGGCGGCGGGGAACACCGCGGTTATCGGCGAGGCCGACCTGTTCCGCGAACTGATGGCGACGTTGCCGCCCAGTGTCGGGGCCCGCGTCCGGCTGGTCGACGACTGGCGCCGCGAGGGCGATTTCGCCGGTGCCCTGATCGAAGGCGACAGTGCCCGCGTATCGGCCGCGCTCAAGATGCTGGCGGACTTGCCGGGGCCGATCGTCCTGCCGCAGGCCGGGTGTGCCGGCTACCGGCTCGATTGGCTGGTCGAAGAGGTGTCGACATCGATCAACACCACGGCGGCAGGCGGCAACGCCAGCCTGATGGTCCTCCCGACCAGCTGACACCCCCCGTGCTCCCGCCTGTCGCGGGAGCGCGGATGCGGGCTTCGCCCCCCGGTCACACCATTGCCACGCCCGCGCCCGGTGACCGCCATGCTGCCTGCGTGTAAGGGGGGGCCATGCTCGCCCGACTGTTCGCCTTCGCCGCCCTGATCCTGGCAACCCCCGCAGGCGCACAGAGCAACGGCTTCGACCTTTCGGGTCCGGACCTGTCCGTCACGGTCAAACGCGGTGAAACGGTCCTGCCGCTGGGCGCCGTTCCCGGCCTGAAGAGCGGCGATCGGCTGACGCTGGCCGCCGTCCTGCCCGACGACCAGTCGGCGCGCTATCTGCTGGTCGTCGCGTTCTTGCGCGGCGCGACGAACCCGCCGCCCAAGGACTGGTTCTTCCGTGCCGAAACGTGGAAGCGTGGCCGGAACACGCTCGAGGTCGCCGTACCGGACGGTGCCGAACAGGCGGTCCTGTTCCTTGCGCCGGACACCGGCGGCGGTTTCGACGCGATCCGCGATGCGGTGCGCGGGCGGCCGGGGGTATTCGTGCGCGCGGCGCAGGACCTGCACCAGGCCTCGCTCGACCGGGCGCGACTCGACGCCTTCGTCGGTGGCATGGCGACCGTGGCGGACAGCGACCCCGATCGGCTGCCGACCGTCGCGCCGGTGCTTGCCAACGCGCTTCGCATCAAGCTCAATCCCGATTGCCTGTCCCGCCAGCGCGACCTGCAGGCCAGCTGTCTGAGCCAGGCCCGCGATTCGGTCGTTCTCCAGGCGCAGCGTGGCGCGACGTTGACGGAGACGCTGACCGGCGCTCCCGTCGACATCGCCTATCGCGTGGCGGCGACGCGGGAGGGGGGCGCCGGCTTCTACAGCCCCTACATCGGCCTTGCGCGCGATCTGGCCCGGCTGTTCGGCGCCTTTCGCAGCGCGCAATATCAATATGTCCCCGCACTTGCGCTCGGTCGCGGGGGCCAGGTCCATCTACAGCTGAATACGGCGCCGTCGTTCCAGAATCCGCGCTCCGTGCTGGTCGCGCCCTTGCCGCCGATCGGCACGGTCGCGCCGCCTGCTTGGCGCCCGGCGAACGGCGACGCGCAATGCCTGACCCAGCCCGGGCTCACCCTGGCGCTCGACGACGCGTCCCTGCTGTTCGCAAGCGGCTATGCCCGCGATCTGACGCTCCGGTTGACCGGGACGGACGGTGCCGCGGTCGATGTGCCGCTGACCGCAGTAGCGGCGAACGGCGGGCTGCGTCCCTCCGAAGCGCTGCCCGCGATCAATGGGCCCGTCACGAGTGCCGTTCTGCAGGGAAAATGGGGTTTCGATCCGTTCACCGGCCCGCGCCTGCCCGTCCGCCTCGACGCGCCGGGGGGCTGGACGGCGCCTGCCGATGGCCTGGTCGTGGTCGGTCGCGACCACCCGCTGACGTTGCGCGGCGGCGTTTCGGCCTGCGTATCGCGCATCGCGGTCCAGGACGCTGCTGGAGGCCTGAATCCGGTCGCCTGGAAGACGACCGGGCCGAATACCATCGACGCCACACTGCCACTCGCCAGGACTAAACCCGGCCCGCTGACGTTGGTCGTCGATCGCGTGGGGACGCCCCGATCGACGACGATCGCGCTGACCGGTCGGGTGGAGGCCAGCCGCCTCGATCGCTTCATGGTGCATCGGGGCGACCGGATCGGCGTGCTGACGGGGGCCCGGCTCGATCAGGTCGCCGCGCTCGAAATGGCCGGGCAGCGGTTCGTCGCCGGAACGCTGACTCGTGGCGACACCGGCGACCGGCTGGAGATGACGACCGACGCGACCACCGGACCGGCGAGGGATGTGGACGAGGCGCGCGTCAAACTGCGCGATGGCCGGACGGCGACCGTCGCCGCCCTCATCGCCCCGGCGCGACCGACGATGTCTCTGATCAGTCGGGACGTCACGATGTTCGCTACACCCGGGGCGCTTGCCTTCGTACTGCCACCCGGACTGATCCCACGCGACGGGGCGCTCGCGTTCTCGATGCGGGTCCCCGGTGGCGTTTCGGTCGCGGATTCGATCGAACTGACCGCCGGCGCAGACGGGGCGGCGACGCGACTGACTGTCGCATCGGGTGCGGTGCAGCGGGTGGGTGACGACGTCGCCGTCGTTCGCCTGTCCCCTGCGGCTACGTTCGGACCTGCGGCGACCGGCGAGGTGCGAGCTCGCCTGTGGCGAGGCGAGGTTGCGGGCGACTGGCAGCCGCTCGGCCGCGTCGTGCGCCTGCCGGTCCTGACCGGGTTGGATTGCCCGGGCGGGGGCACGTCCTGCCGCCTGACCGGTCGCGATCTCTTTACCGTCGCCGCCGTGGCCGGTTCGGCGACCATGACGAACCCGACCACGCTTCCCCCCGGCTTCGTCGGTAGCGCCGTCGATGTTCCGGCACCACCGGGATCGTCTCTTTTCCTGCGGCTGCAGGATGCGCCGGACGCGATCGTTCGGGCGGACCGCTAGCGAGACAACCGAAACGCTGGCGGAATGGCCGGCACCTTCGGCGATGCCAGGGGTTACCTCCCTCGAAAGGAGGCGCCTGTGTCAGACAAAATCGTCGCGATCGGACTGTTGACGCAACGCGACCTCGACCTTTTGGGGAGCGGTTTCGAACGTGCCTTTGCCGTTCAGGAAGACGATGTGTTCGCCGACCTGGTGGCCCGGCTCGATCGGATCCCTCCGGTCCAGGGCGCGCAGAACCGGCACCGGTCCCGCTGATCGGCGTCGGCATATCGCTCGCAAACGAAAACGGCGGACCTCGCGGCCCGCCGTTTTCTTTTCGTCGCCCGAAGGAGCGGATCAGTTCAGCCGGCCAAGCCCGACGATCGTACGATCGACCAACGCCTGATCGGCATCCGCCCCATGCTTGGCCGCGATCAGCGTTGCAGCGGCCTTGGTCGCCGCGTCGGCGGTTTTCGCCCGAACCTCGGCAAGCGCCGAGCGTTCGGCCGCAGCGATCTTGTCCTCGGCCATCTTCGCCCGGCGCGACACCAGGTCCGCCGCGTCGGCTTCGGCCTTGGCGACCAGTGCCTTGGCCTCGTCCTCGGCATGCGCGACGATGTCGCGCGTCTGGGTTTCGACGTCGGCCAGCTTACGCGCATATTCGTCGCGCAGCGCCTCGGCCTCGGCACGAAGCTGCTTGGCCTCTTCCAGACGCTGGCGGATGCCCGCGATCTGCTTGTCGAGCAGGCCGGTGATCAGCTTGGGAACGCCCTTGACGACCAGCACGGCCAGAAAGACCGCCATCGCCAGGCTGACCCAGACGGTCGCATCCAGCCCGAACAGCGCCGGATCGGGGTGATTGGCAGGGCCGGTACCACCGTGTTCGGTCGTCAGCGCCTCGCCGCCCGTCTTGGGCAGGCCTTCTTCGTGAATCGCCTGTTCGATCGTCGGCGACGTGTTCGCATTAGCCATGGAGCACCGCCTTGGTCGCCGCCTGGGCTTCCGCCGTGGTCACCGCCGCACCCGACAGGCGCGACACGATGTCCTGCGCGGCGTCCGCTGCGACGGTTTCGATCTCGGCCATCGCCGCCTGGCTGGCGGACGCGATTCGCGCCTCCGCCGCGCTCACCTGCGCTGCCGCTGCCTCGCCTGCCGTGGCAAGCGTCGCTTCACTGGCAGCCTGC
>DASTEN010000274.1:0-2670 GCA_035709645.1 Sphingomonas sp. | reverse complement strand
GCGGTCGGGATGACGCGCGAATAATCGGGGAAGGTGCCGTCGATCAGCTTGCTGGTCAGGATCGCCTGGCCCAGATCGAAGCGGATCTTGCTGCCCGACAGCGATACGCCGACGGAACCATCGACTTCGTCCAGCAGCTTGCGCAGTTCGCCGACGCATTTGCGCGGTACGATGACGTCCGGCATCGCCTCCGCCCCTTCCGGGCGCGGAACCGTGACGCGGGCCAGGCGGTGGCCGTCGGTGGCGGCGGCCTTCAGCACCGGTGCCCCGCCGTCGTCCGCGACGTGCAGGAAGATGCCGTTGAGATAATAGCGCGTCTCTTCGGTCGAGATCGCGAAGCGGGTCTTGTCGATGATCTGCTTCAGCGTTTCGGCGGGCAGTTCGAACGTCGTCGGCAGTTCGCCTTCTGCAATCACCGGGAAATCGTCTCGCGGCAGCGTCGGGAGCGAGCTGTTGTACCGGCCGGCGCGAATCTGGAGGCGCCCTTCGGCGGCGGACAGTTCGACCTGGCTGCCTTCGGGCAACTTGCGGGCGATATCGAACAGCGTGTGCGCGCTGACCGTCGTCGTGCCCGGCTGGTCGACCGCGGCCGGCACCGTCTCGTCCACCTGCAGGTCGAGATCGGTCGCCATCAGCCGGATCGCGCCTTCGCCGGTCGCGTCGATCAGCACGTTCGACAGGATGGGAATGGTGTTGCGCCGCTCGACCACCGACTGGACGTGGCTGAGCCCCTTCAACAGGGTCGCGCGTTCGATCGTCGCCTTCATGCCTTCAAAACCCCCGGTGTGCCCCCCAGCACGACTCGAAAGGCCGCCGGTGGCAAGTGTGCCGATATGCTTTCTACCCTGAAAACAGTGGGTATCAAGCGCCCTTCCCTCTCCTATGGAGGGGATTACCGGATGGTTAATGTGCTGCTGAGACTTGTGGACAACTCGCCGCTTCGCAGCCAATCCTGTGGCGCATGACACCACCCCGCCCCCGCGCCGGCCGCGACTTCGTGATGCGGCATGGCGAAACGGTCTACAACCGCGCGGGTCGGATGCAGGGCGACCATCCGCATACGCCGCTGACCCGCGCCGGATTCGCACAGGCCGACGCGATGGGCGCAGCGCTCCGCGACCTGCTGGGCCCCGCGCCGATGCTGGCGATGTGGTCGTCCCCCGCCGGCCGCGCGCTTCAGACGCTGGCGGTGATCGCAGAGCATCTCGAACTCGATTGGCACGCCGCGCGCACCGACGTCCGGCTGGTCGAGATCGGCATGGGCCGCTGGAGCGGCCGCTACTACCGCGATCTGGAGGCCGAGGTCGGCACCTTCGTCGATCGCGCGCAGGGGCTCTACACCCGCCCGCCCGACGGGGGCGAATGGTATGACGCGATCGAGCGCCGCGTTTCGGGCTGGCTCGCCGACACAGCGGACGATCCCGGGGACCGGCTGGTCCTGATGCACGGCATGTCGAGCCGGGTGCTGCGCGGGGTGATGACCGGGCAGGACGTCCTGCCCGGGTTCGATGCGCCCATCGCCCCGGCGCTGCCGCAGGGATCGATCGCGCTGATCGAGCACGGCCGCGAAACGATCGTCCACCGCGGCACCGGCGCGCACGAGACGCCGACATGAGCTTCCTGCTCGTGCTCGCGGCCCAGGCGGCGTTCGCGGGGCGACAGGCGATCGGGATCTACGCCGGCTGGGGCGCTTTCCGCGATGCGTCGCCGGCACGATGCTTCGCCATCGCCGAACCAATCGGCCGCACCCGGCCCGGTCGCCCGTTCGCCAGCATCGCGACCTGGCCGGGCGCAGGTCTGCGCCACCAGCTCAACGTCCACCTCAGCCGCCCTCGCGCCGCGAATGCCCGGGTCACGCTGTCGATCGGTCAACGCCGCTTCGACCTGCTGGCCGGCGCCGCCGACGCCTGGTCCCCCGATACCGCCACCGACACCGCCATCGTCGCTGCGATGCGCGGCGGGCGGAGCATGAGCATCGAAACACGCGGGCGCGATGGCCGCCCGGTGGTCGACGTCTACGCGCTGCAAGGCGCGGCGACCGCGATCGATGCGGCCGCGGTCGGGTGCGCGCGGCTCAGGTGACCTTGATTTTTTCCCGCAGACTCGCTATATCTTCTACATCCCGCTCCCGGCATGCCGTCTTGAGGCGCTCTTAACAGGGCAGACATCATCTCAAGGCCGATCCCGGGAGCAACCTTTTTTGGCGAACCGGCGATGTCCACCGCTGTCGTAATCGACGGTGCATATTTTTTGCGTCGTTTCGATTATAGTTTTCCACATCTCGACAGCCAAGACCCCCGGCAGGTGGCATGGGCGGTTTTGTACCTCGCCGGTTGGCATTTGCGGGTCCGGCTGGACTCGGAACCATCCGCCCGCGGTGAACTCGATCGCGGATTCCGACCGACTGAATCACCATCACTCTACAGAGTGTTTTTCTACGACTGCCCGCCGTTAACGAAGCGAATGCATCGCCCGGTTTCTCGCATAGCCATCGATCTTGCGAAGACCGACGTCGCAATCCTTCGCAATGCGATCCATCGCCAACTTCTCGACGCACGAAAAGTCGCCCTACGCCTCGGTCGACTGAACGACGACGTAGCGTGGGTTCCGAAACATGGGGCGTTCAAGCGGTGGACAGACGACGGATTTGCCCCGGTTGATGATGATTTT
>DASTEN010000273.1:0-2428 GCA_035709645.1 Sphingomonas sp. | reverse complement strand
GCGGCTTCGTGTCCCAGCACCGCGATCAACAGGCCGGTGCCGCCAAAGACCAGGATCGCCAGCGTCACATGGCCGTGGGTGACGCGCGACAGCCGCGCCGCCGGTGCGTCGACCAGCATCCGGCGCAGCGCGCGTCCGGCCGGTGTATCGCCCGCCAGCATCAGCGCACCCCACGTCAGCAGCAACGCGACCAGAATATCCAGCATGTCGGTTCCCCGTCATTCCCCAGGCGTAACAGATGGGAAGGCGCTGTCCGCAGTTCCAGACTGTCGTTAAGGACGGGTGGTCCATGCTGTCCCGCCTCGTCCTGACCGACTATCGCAACCACGCCGCAACGACGATCGCGGTGGCGCCGGGGTTCGTCGTGCTGGCCGGCGACAATGGTGCGGGAAAGACCAATGTCCTGGAGGCGGTGTCGCTGCTGGCGCCCGGCCGTGGGCTGCGGCGGGCGGCGTTGTCGGCGATCGCGCGTACCGATGGCGATGGCGGGTTCGGCGTCGCGGCGACGCTGGTCGACGGGGACGAGGTCGCGACGGGCACGCTGGCCGCCGCGCCGGAGCGGCGGATCGTGCGGATCAACGGTGCCGCAGCGACCGCCAATGCCCTGGCCGAACGGCTGAGCATCCTGTGGCTGACACCGGCGATGGACCGTCTGTTCGTCGAACCCGCGTCGGAACGGCGGCGGTTTCTGGACCGGCTGGTCCTGGCGCTATCGCCGGCGCACGCCCATCACGCGGCCCGCTACGACGCGGCGATGCGACAGCGCAACCGCCTGCTGGCCGACGACGCGCCGGCCGATCCCGACTGGCTGACGGCGCTGGAGGCGGCGATGGATCAGCATGGCACGGCGATCGTCGCGGCGAGGCGCGCCACCGTCGATGCGCTGAACGCGCGGCTGGCCGAAGCGCCGGGCGGCTTCGCGCGTGCCGGGCTGGCGATCGAGGGCGGCGAAGAGGATGCGCTGACCCGTCGCCTGGCCGACGGTCGCCGCCGCGATGCAGCGGCAGGCCGGACCCTGGTCGGCCCACACCGCAGCGACCTGATCGTCACCCACCGCGACAAGGGGCAGCCGGCCGCGATCAGTTCGACCGGCGAGCAAAAGGCGTTGCTGTTCGGCATCGTCCTGGCGCACGCCGCGCTGGTCGCCGACCGCACGGGGCGGCCGCCCGTCCTGCTGCTCGACGAAGTCGCCGCGCACCTCGACCCGCAACGCCGCGGCGCGTTGTTCGCGGCATTGTCGGACATCGGACAGGTGTGGATGACCGGCACCGAAGCGGCGCTGTTCGCCAGCCTACCCGCCAACGCCGTCCAGCTGCATGTCGATGCCGGGCGAATCACGCGAGACTAACGCCCGCTTAACCTTCCTCGATTAGCGTTCCCGGCGAACACCAGGGCGACAGTTGCGCCCGCGCCGGAGACCGATGTGACCGAATCGATGCCGCAGCCGGGCAGTCTCGCCGCCCAGATCGAACTCGAACGGCGCCTGCACGTCTTCGGCTTCGATACGGACGTGATCGCCATGTGCCGTGCCGCTTGGGCGGTCATCGAGCCCGAGATCGATGCGGTCGCGGACGCCTATTGGCGCCAATGGCTGACGCATTTCGGCGATCAGCGCGACTGGGCGCCGCACGAAACGCGCAAGATGATCGACCTGGGGTCGGCGTTTCTGCGCGACCGGTTCCTGCACACCGATTCGCTGCGCTGGGTCGAATCGATCGAACGATCGGTCAGCGCCGCCTATGCCGGCAAGGTCGATCTGTTCGCGTTGCGATCGATGATCAGCGCCAGCGACCGTGTCGCGCTGGACATCATCCTGCGCAAGACCGCGGCGGACGATCCCACGCTTGCCGGGATGATCGACGCGCTGATGCGGCTGACCAGCCTGGAAGGCGATCTTACCGGCACGATCTATCGCATGCTGCAGGTGCACGAGGAGGGGGTGACTCGCGAGCGTCTGGCCGTCGATTTCCGCGAAAAGATCGCACTGACCGTCGAGCAGGCATCGCAGACCGGAGTCGCACTGCGGACCCAGGCCGGCGCCACGTCGCTGGCGACGCGCGGAATGCTGGGCAAGACCAGCGAGGTCGCTGCCGCGGCCGAACAGTCGGCGGTGGCGATGCGCGAGGCGGCGCAGACCGCGGCCGGCCTGATCCGCGCGATCGAGGATGCCCGGCTGGAGGTGGAAACCGCCGCGGAAGTCGCGACGCGCGCATCGAGTCAGGCAAGCGACGCGGTGGGCATGAGCGAGGCGCTGTCCGACCATGCCAAGTCGATCGAATCGATCCTCGGCCTGATCCGCGACATCGCCGGGCAGACCAATCTGCTGGCGCTGAACGCCACGATCGAGGCGGCGCGGGCAGGCGAAGCCGGCAAGGGCTTCGCCGTCGTCGCCAGCGAGGTCAAGTCGCTCGCCAACCAGACGGCGAAG
>DASTEN010000272.1:0-5120 GCA_035709645.1 Sphingomonas sp. | reverse complement strand
GAAGGAGCCGTCGTGGAAGATCACCGCGGTGCGCGTGGTGTACGATCCCGATGCGGGGCGGATCAAATACAAGGGCGCGCGCCTGTCGCTGTTCGGCCTGCCGACCATTCCGCTGCCGACCTTTTCACATCCGATCGGCGGCCGGCCGGCCAGCGGCTTGCTCCTACCCGACATCCGCATCGGCCGGGTGAACGGGCTGGAAATCGGTCTTCCCTACCTTTTCAAACTTGGCGACAATCGCGACCTGACGGTGACGCCGCGCATCTTCACGAACGCCGTGCCGATGCTGTCGGCGGAATATCGCGAACTCAATCCTCTGGGTGCGTTCAGGGTGGCGGCTTGGGCGACGTCGAGCCGGCGCAGCGACGATCCGGGCATTCTGGGGCTGACCGGCACCAGCGAATATGCTTTTCGAGGCTATCTCGACAGCTCGGGCCGCTTCCAGCTCAGCCCCAACTGGAGCATCAGCGAATCGATCCGGCTGGTCACCGACAAGACGTTCCTGCGCCGCTACGACATTTCCGCCGACGACCGGCTGCGGTCCACCGTGCGGGTCGAACGGATCGATCCCGACAGCTATTTTTCCATCGCTGGCTGGTCCACGCAGACCATGCGGCTGACCGAAAACCAAAGCCTGCAGCCGCTGGCGTTGCCGGAGATCGACTATCGTCGCCGCATCAACGGCCTGTTCGGCGGTCAGGCGTTGCTTCAGCTCAACACGCTGGCGCTGACGCGACCGGAGGGGCAGGATACCCAACGCGCGTTCGCATCGCTGCGCTGGGACCTCCGTCGCCTGACCCGCTGGGGTCAGGAGGTGACGTTTACCGCGTTCGCCCGCGGCGATGTCTACAATGCCCGCGACGTCCTCGCGACGACGGTCGCCAGCTATCGCGGCGAAGAAGGTTTTTCGAGCCGGGCGATCGGTGCCCTGGCGATCGACGTGAAATGGCCGCTGATCGGGAATTTCCTGGGGGGGACCCAGCGGGTGACGCCGCGCGTGCAAATCGTCGCCAGTCCCAAGATCGCGAACCTGTCCATCCCGAACGAAGATGCGCGGGCGGTCGAGCTCGAGGATTCCAATCTGTTCGCGCTCAACCGTTTCCCCGGCTACGACCGGTTCGAAGATACCGCTCGTGTGACCTACGGCGCCGACTATGCGTTGGACCTGCCGGGCCTGTCGGTCGAAGCGAATGTCGGCCAGAGCTATCGCCTGTCGCAGCGCCCGTCGATCTTGCCGGATGGAACCGGGCTGTCGGATCGATTTTCCGACATCATTGGCCGGACGACGATCCGCTACCGCGATTTCGTGTCCCTGATCCATCGTTACCGCGTGGACAAGGACGGCTTTGCGGTGCGCCGCAACGAGGTCGATGCGACCATCGGCACGCGATCGACCTATGTTCTGCTCGGATATCTGAGGCTCAACCGCAACATCGACCCAGCGCTGGAAGATTTGCAGGACCGCGAGGAAGCGCGGGTCGGCGGGCGGGTGCAGTTCGCCCGCTTCTGGTCCGCCTTCGGATCGGCGACCGTCGACCTGACCGATCGGCGCGAAGACCCGCTGTCGCTGTCTGACGGTTTCAGCCCTGTCCGCCACCGAATCGGCGTGACGTACGAGGACGACTGTCTCAGGCTTGGCGTGACGTGGCGTCGCGACTATCAGGATCGCGGCGACGCGCGCCGGGGTAACAGCTACCTTTTGACGCTGTCGCTCAAGAATCTGGGGCGGTAAGGCGCGGGTAAGCCACGGTTCAGCCGGAATTGGTGTATACCACGACTTCCATTCGCGCCGTTGGCGCATGACGGGATAGCAGAAACGACGTGATGAAGGTTTCTCACCTGGCGCGGCTCGGCCGCCCGGCCGCGCAGATCGCGGTGCTGATGACGACGGTTGCCGCCGGCACGCTGGCCGCTCAAACGGTTCCTGACAGCCAGGTCCCGTCGAGTGGGCTGAATTTGCCCCAGAATCTGCAGATCTTCGGCAAGGCGGACCCCAACGTCCGCAAGCCCACCGCCATCGTCAACGGCGCCGTGCTGACCGGCACCGACGTCGATCAGCGGATGGCGATGACGATCGGCCTCAGCGAAATCCAGAACGGCCGCAAGGTGAACCTGCCCGCCGACCAGGTTGATCAGGTGAAGCTGCAGATGTTGCGCGAACTGGTCGACGATACGCTGAAGGTGCAGGAGGCCAAGGCCAACGACATCTCGATCCCGCAGGCGCAGATCGACCAGAGCTACGCGCGAGTCGCGCGCAACTTCAACAAGTCGCCCGAGGAGCTGTCCAAGCTGCTGCGCGGCATGGGATCGTCCGACCGCGCGCTGAAGCGGCAGCTGGAGGGTGATCTCGCCTGGAACCGGCTGCTCAGCAAGAAGGTGACCCCGCAGGTCAACGTCAGCGAGGAAGAGGCTAAGGCGATGCTCGCCCGTCTCGAGGCGTCGAAGGGAACCGAGGAATATCACCTCGCCGAGATCTTCCTGCGCGTCGACGCATCGCGGCCGGCCGAGGAAGTGGTCGACGCGAGCCGCAAGATGATCGAGCAGATGCGCGGCGGGGCGCCGTTCGAATATTTCGCGCGTAACTTCTCCGACGCATCGACGAAGGCGGTTGGCGGCGATCTCGATTGGGTTCGCCTGGATGTCCTGCCCAAGGAATTGCAGACTGCGGCCGCGGGCCTTCAGGTCGGGCAGATCGCGGGGCCGATCGAGGTCGCGGGCGGCTATTCGATCCTTTATCTGGTCGACAAGCGTCAGGTGCTGACGGTCGATCCGCGCGACGCGAAACTGGCGTTGCGCCAGCTGACCGTTAAATTCCCGGCCGGTATCAGCGAAGCGCAGGCCAGCCAGCGCGGGTCGGTCGTCGCAGCGGCGGTAAAGCGGATCAACGGCTGCGGCAGCGTCGCCAAGATCGCCGACGAGATCGGGGCGGAAGTCGTCGACAATGATTCGATCAGCGCGCGCGAACTGCCGCCGGCACTCCAGGACGTGATCCTGAAGATGCAGATCGGTCAGTCGACCCCGATTTTCGGCGACCCCAAGGAGGGCGTTCGCGCGTTCGTCCTGTGCGGTCGCGACGATCCGAAGGCGGCGAATCTACCGACGACCGAGCAGATCCAGGCACGTCTCGAGGATCAGCGCGTCAACCTGCGGGCGCAGCGCATGCTGCGCGACCTGCGCCGCGACGCGGTTGTCGAGTATCGCTGATATGGTCTTGGTCGCCCGTCCCGACGTGGCGCCGATCGCCGTGTCGATGGGCGACCCGGCCGGCATCGGACCGGAAACGATCGCAAAGGCGTGGGACGCGCGGGATGTCCATGCGCTGCCTGTCTTCTTCGCGATCGGCGACGCCCGGGCGATTGCGGCCGTCTGGTCGGGACCAGTCGCGCGGATCGCAGCGCCGGCCGACGCGTGCGCGACCTTCGCCGATGCGTTGCCGGTGCTGTCGGTTTCCGATGCCGGCGAGATCACGCCGGGTCAGCCCGATGTCGATGGTGCGCGATGCGCGATCGAATCGCTCGAGGTTGCAGTGGGGATCGCCCGGTCGGGTGCAGCCGGCGCGCTGGTCACCGGGCCGGTATCGAAGGCCGAGCTCTACCGGATCGGCTTCACCCACCCGGGACAGACCGAATTCGTTGCCGAACGATGTGGGATCGCGCGCGAGAATGCGGTGATGATGTTGGCCGGACCGACGTTGCGGGTGGTGCCGATCACTACGCATGTCGCGCTGTCGGCGGTTCCGGAGCTGATCTCCGTCGAGCTGATCGTGGCCAAGGCGCGCGCGACGGCGCGGGGGCTTCAGCGTAACTTCGGTATCGAGCGACCCCGCCTCGCCTTCGCGGGCCTGAATCCCCACGCCGGCGAATCTGGTGCGATCGGCCGCGAGGAGGTCGACGTCATCGAACCCGCGATCGCGCAGCTGGTCGAGGAAGGCATCGATGCGATCGGACCGATGGCCGCGGACAGCATGTTTCACACCCGTGCCCGCGCGCAGTATGACGCGGCCATGTGCCTGTATCATGACCAGGCGCTGATCCCGTTGAAGGCGCTGCACTTCGACGAGGGCGTCAATATGACGCTTGGCCTGCCGATCGTCCGCACGTCGCCCGATCACGGCACCGCGTTCGGTATCGCCGGCAAGGGACTGGCCGAGGCCGGCGCGACGATCGCCGCGATCCGCTTGGCCGGCGAAGCCGCCGCGCGCCGCGCCACGCGGTGACCGTGCCTCCCCTGCCCCCGTTGCGCGATATTGTCGCGCGTCATGGTCTCGCGGCATCCAAGGCGCTCGGACAGAATTTCCTGTTCGATGGCCAGTTGCTGGCGCGGATCGCCGCGATTCCCGGCAACCTGGCAGATGCGGAGGTCCTGGAGATCGGACCGGGACCCGGTGGCCTGACCCGCGCCCTGCTCGCGGCCGGTGCCCGCGTGACTGCAATCGAACGCGACAGGCGGTGCATCCCGGCGCTGGCCGAACTGGCAGATACCTATCCCGGCAAGCTGACGGTGGTCGAGGACGATGCGATGGCGATCGACCATCGTCGCCTGTTCACCGGCCGACCGCATATCGTCGCCAACCTGCCCTACAACATCGGGACACCGTTGCTGGTAGGATGGCTGACGACCGATTGGCAACCATGGTGGTCCAGCCTGACGTTGATGTTCCAGAAAGAGGTCGCCGAGCGGGTCGTGGCGCCTGTTGGTAGCGATCATTACGGCCGCTTGGCGGTGCTGAGCCAGTGGCGATCCAGCGCGCGTATCGCGATGCCGGTTCATCGATCCGCCTTCACCCCGCCGCCCAAGGTCATGTCGGCGGTCGTCCACATCGTACCAACGGACGCGCCCGAGGGGGTCGGGATCGCCACCCTAGAGCGGCTGACCGCGGCGGCGTTCGGGCAGCGTCGCAAGATGCTGCGGCAGAGCCTGAAGTCCGTACCCGGTGCCATCGCAGCACTGGAGCAGGTCGGGATCGATCCGGCGCGCCGCGCCGAGACGGTCAGCGTCGCCGAGTTCGTCGCGGTCGCGCGGCTGTTGGCTTAGTTCTTCGCCTCTGGCACCTTCGTCGCGTCCTGTTTCGCCACTTGCGCGGTAGCCGACACGACCGGCGGCCCCTTGGCGATCACCGC
>DASTEN010000271.1:0-3875 GCA_035709645.1 Sphingomonas sp. | reverse complement strand
CGAGGACATCGCCCACCTTCCCGTCGATCACCTGCTGGTCGAAGGCGGCGCGCAGACCGCCGCCGCCTTTCTGCGCGCGAACCTCGTCGACCGACTGCTGCTCTACCGCGCGCCGATCCTGATCGGCGGCGGCACGCCGGGGCTCGGCGACATCGGCCTGACCGATCTGGCCACCGCGCATGGGATATGGCGCCGGACCGACGCCCGGCGGCTTGGCAGCGATACCCTGGAGGTCTACGAGCGCCCCCCATGTTCACCGGAATAGTCAGCGACGTCGGCGAAATCGTCTCGGTCGAGGATCGCGGCGACCGGCGGGTACGAATCTGCACCGCCTATGACCCCGCCTCCATCGACCTCGGCGCGTCGATTGCCTGTTCGGGCGTCTGCCTGACCGTTGTCGGCACCGGCCCCGACTGGTTCGACGTCGATGTCTCGGCCGAAAGCGTGCGCCGCACCGCGGCCGACATGTGGGTCGCCGGTCGCCGCCTGAACCTGGAGCGCGCGCTGAAACTGGGCGACGAACTGGGCGGGCATATCGTCACCGGCCATGTCGACGGCGTCGCGACCGTGCTGGGCGTGCGTCCGGAAGGCGAGTCGCACCGCGTCGATTTCGCGGTCGATGCCAGCCTTGCCCCGTTCCTCGCGCCCAAGGGGTCGGTGACGGTCGACGGCGTGTCGCTGACCGTCAACGAGGTGACCGACCAGAGCGACGGCACTACCCATTTCGCAATCAACATCATCCCGCATACGCAGAGCGTCACGACGCTGGGCGCGCTTGACGCCGGTCAGTCGGTCAATATCGAGATCGACGTGCTCGCCCGCTATCTGCAGCGCATGGAGGCTTATCGTGGCCCAGGAAACCGTTAAACGCTCCGCTGAACTCGCGCGGCTCGCCCACGCGTTCCTGTCGTCGCCCGAAGAGATCATCGACGAGGCGCGCAACGGCCGGATGTTCATCCTTGTCGACGATGAGGATCGCGAGAACGAAGGCGACCTGGTCATCCCCGCGCAGATGGCGACGCCCGATGCGATCAACTTCATGGCGAAATATGGCCGCGGCCTGATCTGCCTGGCGCTGACCAAGGATCGGGTCGATCAGCTGGGCCTGGAGCTGATGAGCCGCAACAACGGCACCCGGCACGAAACCGCCTTCACCGTATCGATCGAGGCGCGCGAGGGCGTGACGACCGGCATCTCGGCTGCAGACCGCGCGCGCACCGTCGCGGTCGCGATCGACGCGTCGAAGGGCCGGAGCGAGATCGTGACGCCGGGCCACGTCTTTCCGCTGGTGGCACGCGACGGCGGGGTGCTGGTCCGCACCGGCCATACCGAAGCCGCGGTCGATGTCGCGCGGCTGGCCGGGCTCAATCCCTCGGGCGTGATCTGCGAGATCATGAACGAGGACGGCACGATGGCGCGGATGGACGATCTGGTCGGCTTCGCGCAGTTCCACAAGCTCAAGATCGGCACGATCCGCGACCTTATCGCCTATCGCCGCCGCTACGACCATCTGGTCGAGAAAAAGGCCGAGGTCCGGTTCCAGTCCGAATGGGGCGGCGAATGGACCGCGCTGACCTATTGGAACAAGGCCAGCGAAACCGAGCAATTGGTGCTGACCAAGGGCCGCGTATCGCCCGACAAGCCCACGCTCGTCCGCATGCACGCGCTGTCGCCGTTCGCCGATCTGCTGGGCGAGACGACGAAGCGGTCGGGCCTGCTCCAGCGGTCGATGGAGATCATCGGCCAGGAAGGCGCCGGCATCATCGTCGTGCTCAGCAGTCCGCGAGCCGACGCATTCACCGCGGCGCTGCGGATCAAGTCGGGAGAAGCGAGTGCCGCGGACATGGAGGAGCTGCGCGACTACGGCGTCGGCGCCACCATCCTGTCCGAACTCGGCGTGCACGACATGGTGCTGCTGACCAACACCCACCACACGCTCGTCGGGCTGGAAGGCTATGGCCTGAGCATCGTCGGCGAGCGCCCGATCCCCGAGGACCATTGATGGCCCACAAGCGGAGCGACTGAATGTCAAAGTTCCTTATCGTCGAGGCGCGCTTCTACGATCACCTGAACGACCTGCTGCTCGAAGGCGCACGAGCCGCGATCGAGGCGGCGGGCCACATCCATGAAACGGTGACCGTCCCGGGCGCGTTGGAAATCCCCGGCGCGATCGCGCTGGCGAGCGAAAGCGGGCGGTACGACGCCTATGTCGCGCTGGGCGTGGTCATCCGCGGTGAAACCTATCACTTCGAGATCGTCGCCGGCGAAAGCGCACGCGGGCTGATGGCGCTGAGCATGGATGGCCTGGCGATCGGCAACGGCATCCTGACGACCGAGAACGAAGCGCAGGCGCTGACGCGGGCGCGGATGTCCGAAAAAGACAAGGGCGGCGAAGCGGCCAAGGCGGCGATCGCGATGCTCGCTTTGCGCGGGCGATTCGGCTGACCGGGCCGGTTCTCTTCACGCCGCGGCTGATCCTGCGATTACCCGAGCGTCAGGATTTTGACGCCTGGGCGGATTTCTGCGCGGACGAACAGCAGATGCGCTTCCTGGGCGGTGCGATGCCGCGGTCGGTCGCATGGCGCGACATGGCGCTGCGAGCGGGAGCATGGTTGACCCACGGCTTTTCGATGTTCTCGGTTATCGAGCGGGCGACCGGCGCTTGGGTCGGGCGGATCGGGCCGTGGCAGCCCGACGGCTGGCCGGGCACCGAAGTCGGCTGGGGCGTCGCGCGGGTCTTCGCGGGGCGTGGTTACGCCTATGAGGCCGCCGCGGCGGCGATGGATTATGCGGTCGACGTGCTCGGTTGGACCCATGTGATTCACACGATCGATCCGGAGAATATCGCGTCGATCCGGCTTGCCGAGCGGCTGGGATCGACCAACGGCGGGCCGGTCACCCTGCCCGCCCCGCTCGCCCAGTTCCGCGTCGATGCCTGGGGCCAGAGTGCCGATCAATGGCGCGCCCGCCGGACCACCGCATGACCAGCCAGCCGCCGCCGTCGCGCTACCGCGTGGTCGAGCAGGGCCGGCGGCTGGTGGTGATCGACACGCGGGCTGGCAAATCCGCAATCCGCGACCGCGCGCCTGCGGTACAGGACGCCGCTCCACTGGGCCCCGAGCGCATCGCCTTCGACGGGCGTGCGGTGCTGGTGACCCGCCCCATCTATGACGACAAGGCGCCGCGGCGGTTGGTGCTGGACGAGGGCACGGCGCGGTGGCTGGAAAACGCGCGGAGCATTGCGATCGGAGTCGCAGTGCTGGCGGTCGTGGCGGCGATCTTCGTGCCGTCGATCATCGCGGTTCTGGTGATCGGATCGGTGGCGCTGGCCAACCCGAAGACCCGCGCCGGCCTTCGAAAGCCGATCACGGCCTGGCTCGATCGCTACGATATGGAAAACTCCTAGCCCCTCCCCTTCAGGAGTTGCAGGTCGGTCAGGCCCCCGGCCTGACCTAAACGATGCGGGGCATCGTTTACCTGCAACTGGGTTGGGGTGGGGCGGTGCCGCCTGCGAAACGCGCGTGGATTGGCCCCACCCCCGGCCCCTCCCCTGGAGGGGAGGGGCGTTATAGGTCACCCCGCCAGTGTCGGGTAATCCGTGTAGCCCTCCGGTCCCGTCGTATAGAAGGTCCGCTTGTCGGGCGTGTTGAGCGGTGCGCCGGTCCGCAACCGCTCGACCAGATCGGGGTTCGCAAGGAACGGCCGCCCGAAGCTGATCGCGTCCGCCACCCCGCTGTCGAGATCGGCCTGCGCCTTTGCCGCATCGTAATCCTGGTTCAGGATCAGCGGATTGGTGAAGACCTGACGGATCTTGGGGCTAAGCTTGGGCACGTGGGTCTGCGCGAAGGTATCGGTCGGACTCGATTCGCGCAGTT
>DASTEN010000270.1:0-3641 GCA_035709645.1 Sphingomonas sp. | reverse complement strand
GACGACCATCACCAACCGGCGGCCATTCTGTTCGGCCGATCCGGTGAAGCCATATCCAGCCTCTTCGGTATGGCCGGTCTTCAGCCCGTCGGCACCCGCGACGCGGCCCAGCAGCGGATCGCGGTTGGCCTGGGTGATGTCGCTGCCCGACCCCAGCGTCTTGCCCCAGGTAAACTGGCGCAGCGAATAGAAGCGCTTGTAGAGCTGCGGGTGGTTCTTGATCGTCGCGTCGGCCAGATGCGCCAGGTCGCGCGCGGTGACGTAAGTCACGCCGCCGTCGGGCCATCCGTTCGACGTGCCGAAATGGCTGTTCTTCAGCCCCAGCTCCGCCGCCTTCTTGTTCATCAGCGCGGTAAAGGCTTCCTCGGTGCCGGCGATCTGTTCGGCGAGCACCACGCACGCGTCGTTGCCCGACAGGACGACGATGCCCTTCAGCAGATTGTCGACGCTTACCTGTTCGCCCGGCGACAGGAACATCGTCGATCCCGCCTGCGGCCCGTGCCACTTCTGCCACGTCTCCGGCCGGACCGTGACCATCGTGTCAAGCTTCAGCTCGCCCTTCTTGATCAGGTCGAACGCGACATAGGCGGTCATCATCTTCGCCATCGACGCTGGCGGCATCCGCAGATCGGCGTCCTTTTCGAACAGGACCGCGCCGGTCGACAGGTCCTCGAGATAGGCGACCTTCGCCGACGTCTGGAACGGCGGCGCCTGCGCGATGCCGGGCGTCGCGGCCAGCAGCGCGAAGATGGAGGCGAGAGCGGGAGCTTTCATCATGGGGCAGTCCAGTACGCTAGAAATCAGGGAAAACGGACGATCGTCGCGCCGGGATAGCCGCGCCGGGCGACATCGGCCTTGGCACGCTCTGCGGCGGATTGGGTGGGATAGGGCCCGAGGCGTACGCGCCAGACGGGCGGGCCGACGATCACTGCGCCGCCCAGCGCCTGTGCCAACGCCATCGCGCGCTGGGCATTCGATACGGCGGCGACCTGGACGGCATAGCCCGACGTCACGACCGGCGTAGCGGGTGGCATCGCCATCGGACGATCGGCGGCGCCGACGATCGGCTTGCGTGCCACCGGCGGCGCCTTGCGGGGTGTCGACGCCGCAGCGGGTGCGATCGAAACCGGGGCCAGCTTGCGGCGGAGTGCGGCGAGCAACGCCGGCGGAGCGTCGGGACGCGGCTCTCCTGCTCGCCCGGCATTCAGCTGCGCGATGTCCTGCGGCAGCGCGACGACGCGGCGGACGCGGACGCCCGCCGCGGCCCCACCCAGCGCGGCTGCAGCATCGGCCGACAGCATCGCCACCTGTCCGGCCGCAACCTCGCCGTCGGCCACCCTAGCGACGATCGTCCGCCCTGTATCGAGCGCCGTGATCTCGGCATAGCCACCTGCCGGCAAGCCGCGCGCCACGACGAAGATGCCCGGCATCTGCGCCACATCGGCACGGCCGACGACATCGAACCGCAATTCGCCCACCGCGACCTGCGACGTGCCCTGCGGCCCGTCCCCGGCGGGCGGCTCCTGCGCCGCGGCGGGCGCGACGAGGATCAGGACGAGGCTAGCGAGCGACTTCATCGGCGAGCAGCCCTACCGAAAGCGCGTAGAAATTCGAGCAGTTATAATCGAGGATCACGCGATAATTGCCGGTCAGCAGATAGGCGGTACGGCCCGGCCCGTCGGGCTCCATCAGCGTGGCCAGCACATCGCTCGCCGGCCAGGCGCCGTCCTGGGAAACGATGCCGAGCCGGCGCCATTCCGCGATCGTCCGCCAGCGGCTGTGGCGGTCGTGGACTCGCGGGCAGCGCGGCGACAGCGTGCGGTTGGTCATGTCGGACCGGGCGAACCCGGCCGGTACCGTCACCGCCAGGCCCCAGGGCTGCCCGGCCCGCCAACCTGCGTTCACGAAGTAATTGGCGATCGACGCAAGCGTATCGGCCGGGTTCGACCAGATATCGGCGCGTCCGTCGCCGTCGCCGTCGCGCGCCAGACGCAAATAGACCGACGGCAGGAACTGGGGATAGCCGAACGCGCCCGCCCAGCTACCCTTCAATCGATCGCGGGGCACGCCCCGATCGATCATCCTCAAAGTCGCGATGAATTCTTCAGTGAACAGCTGACGCCGCCGCCCTTCGTAAGCGAGACTGGCCAGGCTGCGCGGCAGGTCGAAGTTGCCGGTGTAGGCGCCGTAGTTCGTCTCGTGCCCCCAGATCGCGACCATGATCGATTCCGGCACGCCCGTCTCGCGCTCGATCCGTTCCAGACGCGGGCGTTCGCGCTGATAGGCGGCGCGCCCGCGCGAGATGCGAGCGGCGTCGACGTGCTGCGCCTTGTACGGTGCGAAATTGGGGATCGGGGCGTTCGGCGACGCTTCGGGCTGCTGCCGGTCGAGCTCGACGACGCGCGGATTGAACGTCAGCGACGCTGTCACGCTGTCAAAGGTCGCAGGCCTAACCCCTTCGGATATAGCGCGTCCGCGGATGGACCGGAGGAAACCCTGGAACCCGGCGTCATCCTGCGCGCTCGCACCCGTCGCCAGCAGCAGCGTCGCCGCCACCAGACCGTTCGCCCATCCCCGCCAACGCATACGCAACCCCTGTTTACCAAGGGCGGTGATGCCACAGCGCACCGCACAGGGGGAACCCCAAACATCCCGGCGCTTGCACAAATGATCGCAATGGCTAAGTGGCAACGAGCCGCGGAGAGATGGCCGAGTGGTTTAAGGCAGCGGTCTTGAAAACCGCCGTGGGTGGAAGCTCACCGTGGGTTCGAATCCCACTCTCTCCGCCACGTGACCGACCGGTCAGTTCCCGACGAGCGTGTCGAACAGATCGCGGTCGAGCGTTTCCTGGAATTCGCAGCCGGCTTCGAAATCGTCCGACCAGCGCACGGTGGCGACGACGGGTCCGATGATGGGAAGCGTCAGCCAGATCATCGCGCCTTTTTTCAACGCGGAATAGGTTTGCAGGCGGGCGCCGTGGATCGACAGGTCGGTAACCTTACACAGCGTGCGGTCGAGGCCGCCGCGGCCGATCTTCGCGTCGAGCGAGACGGGCGCGCGGGGCGTGCGACGCCGGTCGTTGGCTACGGCCGGCTCGAATTCGGCATTGAAGAGGACGGGCTCTTTGGGCGTCAACATGGGACCGCCCTTGTGCCACGCGAGCGTTAACGTCGCGTTGACCCTGCCCGTCCTCCGGGTGCGGCTTACTTCTTGCCGAGCGTGAGACCGCCGAAGCGCTTGTTGAAGCGTGCGACCTGGCCGCCCGAATCGAGCACCTGACCGCGACCGCCGGTCCAGGCCGGATGCGCCAGCGGATCGATGTCCAGCTGCATCGTGTCGCCTTCCTTGCCCCAGGTCGAGCGGGTTTCGAACACGGTGCCGTCGGTCATCTGGACCTTGATCATGTGATAGTCGGGGTGCGTATCGGCCTTCATGGGTCTTGCTCCGGAAATTGGCTGGTTCCGACCAGCCCTGGAAAGGGGAAGGCGCGCCCGTACACGGACGCGCCCATAATAGCAATGATCGGTATCCGCCTACGCCTTGGGCGGGTCGGCGATCATCGCGGTGAATTCGCATTCGGCGGCCAGTTCGCCATCGATCCGCGCCTTGCCCGCGAACTTGCAGACCCGCGCGCGCTTCTG
>DASTEN010000269.1:0-3039 GCA_035709645.1 Sphingomonas sp. | reverse complement strand
ACGGTCAGACCCAGCTTCCCGGCGACGTACGCTTCCACTCGTGGGTCGATGTTGGCGAAAGTGCCGACCGCGCCCGAGATGGCGCAAGTGGCGACGTCGGCGCGGGCGGCGAGCAGGCGCGTCTTCGCGCGGTCGAATTCGGCATAGGCCTGCGCGAGCTTCAGCCCGAACGTCACCGGTTCGGCATGGATGCCGTGGCTGCGCCCGATCGTCGGGGTCAGCTTGTGCTCGTACGCGCGGCGTTTGATGGCCGCGAGCAGCGCATCGAGGTCGGCGATCAACAGGTCGCTAACGCGAGCCAGCTGGACCGCCAGGCAGGTGTCGAGCACGTCGGACGAGGTCATGCCCTGGTGCATGAAGCGCGCTTCGTCGCCGACCTGTTCCGCGACCCAGGTCAGAAATGCGATGACGTCGTGCTTGGTCACCGCCTCGATCGCGTCGATCGCCGCGACGTCGATCGCGGGCTTGGTCGCCCACCAATCCCACAGCGCCTTGGCCGCGGACTGCGGCACCGTGCCCAGATCGGCCAGTGCCTGTGTGGCATGCGCCTCGATCTCGAACCAGATCGCGAAGCGCGCCTCGGGCGACCAGATCGCGGTCATGTCGGGGCGCGAATAGCGGGGAATCATGTCGACCTCATACGAGCGGGGGCAGGGACAAGCCGGGCGTTAGCAGGGACGAGCCGTGTCCGCCAAACCTAAAATTATCGGAACCGTACCCTAAATACATCAGTTGAAGCTAGGTAATCCCGATATGCTTCCGTGATCGATCGTTTCCGATGAGGGCCTATTGGTCAAGAACAGAAAAGGAGATATTCCAATGCTGAAGACCATCCTCCTTGCGAGCGCAATGGCCGTGACTGTGCCAGCAGTGGCGCAAGACATGCCGCAGCAGACGACAAAGAGCGCTGCGACTGCGCCGACGCAGGATAACACTATTGCGAATCCAGCGGCCGTGCCCGCGCAACAGACGCCGGCAGCGCAGGGCGAACCCATCGCAGGTGCGCCGACCAGCGATCCGGCCACGACGCCGTCGGCTCCGGCGACGTCAACCGCCCCGGCATCGACTGCGTCTGCAACGACGACCGAGCCTGCGTCGCCGGTGACCGGTGAGACGCAGATCGCGCAGGTCGTGGGGACGGAGTTTCCAAGCTACGACAAGAATTCCGACAAGTCGCTCGACAAGGCGGAGTTCGGTCAGTGGATGGTCGCGTTGAAGTCGGCGAGCGACCCGGCGACGAAGGCGGCCGATCCAGCCACCAAGAAGTGGGTCGATGGCGCGTTTGCGTCAGCGGACACCGACAAGTCGAAGACGGTGTCGCAGGTCGAACTGACCAAATACCTCTCGCAAGGCGCGGGATAACGTTCAGTCAGCCCCACACAGGGACACGCGCCGCCCGGTCTCAGGATCGGGCGGCGTTTTGCGTTTCCGTGCCCCGGAAACGCACGCGATTCGCTGATCGCGTTATTCGGTCGCGGTTTTGGGAAAGAAGCGATCGATGACGTCGCGGGCCAGGCGCGCAGGCCGCAACGTGCGTGCATCGACGCAGCACCAGCTCGACCGCACCTCGGCCAGGACTTCCTCGCCGCGCTTGATCACCGTTTCATAGACCGCACGCGCGCCCTGGACCTTTTCCAGCAACACCGTGGCGATCACGTCATCGCCCAGAAACGTCGGCCGGCGATATGTGATCTCGTGCTTCAACGCGACCCAGAGATGCTGGGCGATGGCATCGGCTGGCGCCCGCGATCGCCAATGGTCGACGACCGCGTCCTGCACCCACTTCAGGTAGCTGGCATTGTTGACGTGCCCCATGAAGTCGATGTCCTCGGGCGCGACGTCGATCGGATAGAGGTGGGGCGACGGATTGCTCACATTAGTGTCAGTAGCACGGATTGCGGTGGTTCGGCCAGTGGGCACGTCCGAATTTCCGGCGGCATAGCGATGCGACGAGGCGGTCGGCCGGCCTGCGGTCCGCGCCGGCCACGGCCGGGGCATCGAATATCAGATGCTACGCGTGTGACACGCGTGTCCGACGTTGCTTGAGGCTTTTAGGAAACCTGCCCCTCTCGTGTCGGAACATCGGGCATGTCCGTGCGAGCAGACACCAACGTGCCGTCCATTCGCCGTCGATCAGGGTATGAATTCGGGCGGTGGATGGTTCAAAATCGCTACATGAACGCAACGTTGTTTCAGGTTCATGCAACCGGAGTTAGTTCCCTGTCGTTCAAGCCCCAGATGATTTCCAGGGACTGAAAGGAGCTGTACAATGCGTAACATGTTTCTCGCGGCAGGCGCCGCTGCACTGCTCGTTCCGGCATCGCTGACCGTTCCGGTCGCGGTCGAGACCGGCTATTCGAAGGCTGAAGCGCAGCGCAACTACCGCTATCGCGAATGGCGTGGTCGTGACGGCCGCTACTATTGCCGTAAGCCGAACGGGACCACCGGTCTGATCGTCGGCGGCGTCGGCGGCGCCCTGCTGGGCCGCACGATCGACACCCGCGGCGACCGCACGGTCGGCACGCTGCTTGGCGCCGCTGCGGGCGCAGTCGCGGGTCGCGAAATCGAACGGAGCGGCAGCAAGCGCCGTTGCCGCTAAGTCATAAAGACTGACGGTCCGGGCCGTCCTCCTCGGAGGGCGGCCTTAACTTTTTGTCGGCTAGGCTCGGTGAGATGCTGCGCGTGCTGACCCTATCGACGCTGTTCCCCAACGCGTCCGCGCCCAATCTGGGCGTGTTCGTCGAACGACAGACGATGGGCCTCGCGGCGCATCCCGATGTCGACCTGCGCGCGATCGCGCCGGTCGGCTTGCCACCCTGGCCGTTCCACCGGGCCGGGCATTATGCGGCGCTGGCCGACCTGCCGTCTTCCGAGAACTGGAAGGGCGTGCCGCTGCTGCGGCCGCGATTCGTCAACCTGCCCTTCACCGCGGGCCGCTTTCATCCAGCGGCGCTGGTGGCGGGGCTACGCCCCATCCTGCGCGACATGCGCCGCGATTTTCCGTTCGACGTGATCGATGCCGAATTCTTCTTCCCCGAC
>DASTEN010000268.1:0-2562 GCA_035709645.1 Sphingomonas sp. | reverse complement strand
TTCGGGCCGCGACTCGCCGGCCTGGACGCCCAGTACCCGCCGCCCGTCATGTTCGAGGGTGAAGGCGATGTCCGGCCGCGCCATCGCCAGTCGCCGGACCTGATCGACGCAGGCGGCAAATTCGGAGCGGGCCGAGCGCAGGAATTTGCGTCGCGCCGGCACCCGCGCGAACAGTCCCTCGACCCGGATGCGCGTGCCCGGCGGGACGGCAGCGGGGCGATCCTCGACCACCTCACCATTATCCACGGCGCGTAGCCAGCCCTCGGCCCCCGCCGGGCGGCTTTCGATCGCCAACCGGGCGACGCTGGCGATCGAGGGCAGCGCCTCGCCCCTGAACCCCAGCGTCGTGACCGCCTCGATCCGGTCGTCGGGCAGCTTGGAGGTCGCATGGCGTTCCAGCGCCAGCGCCATGTCGGCCGGACCCATGCCGCAACCGTCGTCGCTAACCTCGATCAATTCGATGCCACCCGCCGCCAGCCGGACCAAGATGCGGGTGGAGCCCGCGTCGATCGCGTTCTCGACCAGTTCTTTCAGCGCGGAAGCAGGGCGTTCCACCACTTCCCCGGCGGCGATGCGGTTGACGAGATGCTCGGGGAGACGGCGTATTGACATGGGGGTCGCTCTAGCCCAAGCGGCGCCATCCCGCGACCCGCAACCGCCATTTGGCAGCCGATCGGAAAGCCGATCGGACGGGTCGAGGTACAAGCTGCGAACCGCCGCGTCGGGACACGCGGACAAGGACGGAAGTATCGATGGCCTTCTCGCGTTTCTTCAAGTTCATGTCGCATGATATGGCGATCGACCTCGGCACCGCCAATACGGTGGTGTACCTGCGGGGTCGCGGTGTCGTGCTGAACGAACCGTCTGTGGTGGCGGTCGAGACGCTGAACGGGGTCAAGCGGGTGAAGGCGGTCGGCGACGACGCCAAGCTGATGATGGGCAAGACGCCGGGGTCGATCGAGGCGATTCGTCCGCTTCGCGACGGCGTGATCGCCGACATCGATGTCGCCGAACAGATGATCAAGCACTTCATCCAGAAGGTGCATGGCCAACGCCGTTTCATCCGCTGGCCGCAGATCGTGATCTGCGTGCCGTCGGGATCGACCAGCGTCGAACGCCGCGCGATCCGCGATGCCGCATCGAATGCCGGCGCGTCGCAGGTGTGGCTGATCGAGGAACCGATGGCCGCCGCGATCGGCGCCGACATGCCCGTGACCGAACCGATCGGGTCGATGGTCGTCGATATCGGCGGCGGCACGACCGAGGTCGCGGTGCTCTCGCTGCGCGGTCTCGCCTATTCGACCTCGGTCCGGGTCGGCGGCGACAAGATGGACGAAGCCATCGTCAGCTATGTCCGCCGCAACCACAATCTGCTGATCGGTGAAGCGACCGCCGAGCGGATCAAGCAGGAAGTCGGCACGGCAAAGCCGCCGGCCGACGGCATCGGCACGCTGATCTACGTCAAGGGGCGCGACCTCGTAAACGGGGTGCCGAAGGAAATTCAGATCAATCAGGGCCAGATCGCCGAGGCGCTGTCCGAGCCCGTAGCCGCGATTGTCGAGGGCGTGCGCATCGCGCTGGAAAACACCGCGCCCGAACTGGCCGCCGACATCGTCGATCAGGGCATCGTGCTGACCGGCGGCGGCGCGCTGTTGCAGGGAATCGACGAGGTACTCCGCGACGAGACCGGCCTGCCGGTGACGGTCGCCGAAGACCCGCTGACCTGCGTGGCGCTGGGCACGGGTCGGGCGCTCGAGGATCCGATCTACAAGGGCGTCCTGCTCGCCGTCTGATATAGGGGTCCGGGGGCATGGCGCCGCCACGCAACCACCGTCCGGGCTTTTCCCGACGGGCGCAATATACGGTGTTCGCCGGGTACGTGCTGGCGGCAAGCGGCGCGCTCGTCGGGGCGATCCTGCTGCTGATCTCGATCATCGATCCCCGCGCTTTCGCCGCCCTGCGCGGCGCAGTGCGAGAGGCGACTACGCCGATTTCCTCCGGCCTCGACTGGGTCGGCGACGGGGTCGCATCGGTACCAGCAGGGATCGGCGACTATTTCGGCGCGGTCGATGAAAACCGCAGGCTCCGCAGGCAGCAGGCGGAGATGGGCCGTTACCTGTTGCAGGCGCGATCGTTGAAGCGCGAGAATGCCCGGTTGCGGGTGTTGCTCAACCTGCGCGACCGTTCGGCATCGCCGGTCGTCGCCGCCCGGCTGGTCAACAGTTCGGCCAGCAGCACGCGTCGCTATGCCACGCTCAACGCCGGATCGTCGCAGGGGGTGCTGCGCGGCCAACCGGTACGCGGACCCGATGGTCTGATCGGTCGCATCGTCGAAACCAGTCCGAATACCGCCAGCGTTCTCCTGATCCTCGATTCCGAAAGCATCGTGCCGGTCCGCCGTACCCGCGACGGACTGTCGGCGATCGTCGCGGGATTGGGTAACGGACAGGTCGAGGTCCGCACGGCGGGCGTGGTCAATGCACCGTTGTTGGCGGGCGACGTCTTCGTCACATCGGGCACCGGTGGCATCTATCCGCCGGGCATTCCGGTCGCCCGCGTATC
>DASTEN010000267.1:0-2841 GCA_035709645.1 Sphingomonas sp. | reverse complement strand
GACGTGGAACGGCTGGCTGAGGAACTTCTGGATCTTGCGGGCGCGGGCGACCGTGACCTTATCCTCTTCCGACAGTTCGTCCATGCCAAGGATGGCGATGATGTCCTGCAGCGACTTGTAGCGCTGGAGCAGCGACTGCACGGCGCGCGCCGTGTCGTAATGCTCCTGGCCGACGGTGCGCGGTTCCAGAACGCGGCTGGTCGAATCGAGCGGATCGACCGCCGGGTAGATGCCGAGTTCCGAGATCGCGCGGTTGAGCACGGTCGTCGCGTCGAGGTGGGCGAACGACGTCGCCGGCGCCGGATCGGTCAAATCGTCGGCGGGGACGTAGATCGCCTGCACCGAGGTAATCGAGCCCTTGTTGGTCGAGGTGATGCGCTCCTGCAGCGCGCCCATGTCGGTCGACAGCGTCGGCTGATATCCCACCGCCGACGGGATGCGGCCGAGCAGCGCCGACACTTCCGAACCCGCCTGGGTGAAGCGGAAGATGTTGTCGACGAAGAACAGCACGTCCTGGCCTTCGACGTCGCGGAAATATTCGGCGATCGTCAGACCCGACAGTGCGACGCGGGCACGCGCGCCCGGCGGCTCGTTCATCTGGCCATATACCAGCGCGACCTTCGAACCCTCGCTGGTCGGGTTGCCTTCGGCATCCTTGGCGATGACGCCCGCGTCAAGGAATTCGTGATAGAGATCGTTACCCTCGCGGGTACGCTCACCCACGCCCGCGAACACCGACGTGCCGCCATGGCCCTTGGCGATGTTGTTGATGAGTTCCTGGATCAGCACGGTCTTGCCGACGCCCGCGCCGCCGAACAGGCCGATCTTGCCGCCCTTGGCATAGGGGGCGAGCAGATCGATGACCTTGATGCCGGTGACGAGGATCGCGCTCTCAGTCGACTGGTCGACGAACCGCGGCGCCGATGCGTGGATCGGGGCGGTGGTTTCGGCGCCGACCGGCCCGCGCTCGTCGATCGGCTCGCCGACGACGTTGAGGATGCGGCCGAGCGTCTTCGGGCCGACCGGCACGCGGATCTGCGATCCGGTGTCACGCACCGCCTGCCCACGGGTCAGGCCCTCGGTCGCGTCCATCGCGATCGTTCGGACGGTGTTCTCGCCCAGATGCTGTGCGACTTCGAGGACGAGGCGGTTGCCGTTATTGTCGGTTTCGAGCGCCGACAGGATGGCCGGCAGTTCGCCGTCGAACGCAACGTCGACGACGGCGCCGATGACCTGCGCGATCCGGCCGGTATTGTTGGTGCTGCCCTGGGGCGCGTAGGTGTCTGCGGCGGTTGCCATCACTGCTTCCTCGGTTCGGTCCCCGTCGCGGGGCGGGTAAAGGTCACGATCAGGCGGCGTCCGCCGTCGATCGGAGTACGGGTAATCTGGTAATCGGCGCCGGTGACGCTACCCGAATTCGGGCTTTCGGTCATGATGCCGCGCTTCACCTCGTCCCGGCCGGGCAGACCGAGGCTGGCGAGCGGACGGTCGATCCAGCGGACGAACTGTTCCTTCGCAAAGGGGCTGGAATCGAGGTTCACGATGTCGAGCGAAAAGGCGAGCTTTTCGATCCGCTGCGCATCGCCGTCCACCGTCAGGTTGGCGGTGTTGACCGGCTTGATCGACGGATCGGCCATCGGCGTCGGCTGTGCCGTTGCCTGCATGCCGCCCTCTGCCGCTGTATAGGGCGACAGGCGGAAGCCCATGCCGTTCAGCAGGTCGATCGTCTTCGGCGCATCGCCGAACACCGTTGCCCAGCCGCCGGTGACGAACGGCGTCGGCGTCGCGCGCGGCCGCTCCGCCGCCTTGTCGGCAGCGGGCTGACCACAGCCGGCCAGCGTGGCGACGAGCGCCAGCAGGACGGCGTGACGGATCACAGGGCTTCGGCGCCCGAGATGATTTCGACCAGCTCGGTCGTGATCGCGGCCTGGCGGGTGCGGTTATATTCGATGGTCAGACGGTTGATCAGGTCGCCCGCATTGCGCGTGGCGTTGTCCATCGCCGTCATCTTCGAACCCTGTTCCGACGCCGCGTTTTCGCGGATTGCGCGGTAGATCTGCACCGCGATATTGGTCGGCAACAGATTGTCGAGGATCGCTTCCTCGCTCGGTTCGTACTCGACGACCGCGTCGGCGGAAGGTTGCGAAGTTGCCACGGAGGGAGTCGGAATCTTGACCGGAATCAGTTGCTGTTCCGTGGGTTCCTGCGTCAGCACCGTCTTGAAGGTTGCATAGAACAGATGCGCGACGTCGAATTCGCCCGCTTCGAAGCGACGGATCAGGTCGTCGGCATAGCCCTTCGCATCGGCAAAGGTCAGCTTGCCCAGATCGCCCGGCTCGACCGCATGGACGAAACCGTCGCGGAACTGGCGCGCCAGCACGGCGCGGCCCTTGCGACCGATCGTCAGGAACTTGACGGTCTTGCCCTCAGCCTGAAGCTCGAGCGCGCGGCGGCGGGCGAGACGGGCGATGTTCGAGTTGAACGCGCCGGCCAGCCCCTTGTCCGACGTCGCGACGACGAACAGATGGACCTGATCGCTGCCGGTGCCGGCCAAGAGCGGCGAGCTACCTTCGGTGACCTGCACCTTGCTGGCGAGGCTGGCGACGACCTGTTCGACACGGCTCGCATAGGGACGACCGGCCTCGGCCGCCTCCTGCGCACGGCGCAGCTTGGCGGCGGCGACCATCTTCATCGCCTTGGTGATCTTCTGCGTCGACTTCACCGAGCCGATGCGCAGTTTCAGGGCCTTGAGACTAGCCATTTGTCTTCCCTACTCCCTCCCGGCTTGCGCGGAGAGGGTGGGGAAGGGCGGGAGTGGCAACTTATGGCCGTCCCGCGCTT
>DASTEN010000266.1:0-2850 GCA_035709645.1 Sphingomonas sp. | reverse complement strand
GATCGTATCGTAACCGAGCGTGATGTCGGCGATCTTGCCTGTCCGGTCCGGGGCGCTCAGCGCCTGCAGCGTCGCGCCATAGGTGATGATCCGCGCCGACACGCCGTTGGTGCCGGTCAACGTCACGGCCTGGATCGCGGTGCCATCTTTCGTCGCGCCGAAATCGCTGCGCTTCGCCGTCGCTGCCATGGCCGGAATCGCTGTCGACGGTACGACACCGATCCCCGCCGTGAATGCCGCCAAGCTCCAGAAAATCCGCATCGTGCGCCCTCCCCCCGGTGCCGGGTTGACCCGGCTGACACCCGCATATACTCAGACAAATAAGCGTATAGCAAGATGGGAGGGATGACGATGGCAGGACCGGTTGCGCCAGTAGGTCGGGGGGCGGCATCCGCACACGCGGGGGGGAGCAGAGGCGGACTGATCCTTGCGCTGGTCTACGTCACCGCGCTGTTCTTCATCTGGGCGTTCGTCACGAACCTGATCGATCCGCTCGTGAAGAGCATGAAGGAGATCTACACGCTCAGCGACTTCGAAACGCAGCTGAACCAGTTCGCGTTCTTCATCGCCTATGGTGTGATGTCGATCCCATCGGCCTGGTATCTGTCGCGCAAGGGCTATGCGAATTCGATCGTCCTGGGGCTGCTGGGCGTCGTCGCGGGGTGTCTCGTCGCCTGGTCGACGACCTATTCGAACAGCTTCGTTACCGTCCTCCTGGGCCTGTTCGTCGCGGCATCAGGGATCACGCTGCTGCAGGTCGCGGCCAACCCGCTGATCGCGTCGATGGGCGACCAAAAGGGATCGCACTTCCGCCTGAACCTCAGCCAGGCGTTCAACTCGCTCGGCGCCTACGTCGGCGGCACGTTCGGCGCGGCGTATCTGCTGCGTGGCGACCTGTTCGCCAAGGATGCGGTCATCACGCCCGAACTGAAGGCCAGCAGCCTGGGCTTCGTCACGCACGTCTATCTGATGATCGCGGCGGTGCTGGCGATCTTCACGCTGGCGGTGTTCTTCGCCAAGCGGACCATCGCCAACCATGCGCCGGCGATGGCCGAGCAGGCCGAATCGCCGCTGTCGGCGCTGCACTCGCGCTGGGCGAACCTGGGATCGATCGCGATCTTCCTCTATGTCGGTGCCGAAGTCTGCGTGATCTCGGGCATGATCTTCTTCCTCGAACAGACGCACGTGCTGAACGTGCCCGCACAGGTCGCGGGCTATATCGCGCCGATCTTCATGCTGCTGGCGATGTTCGGCCGGTTCGGCGGCAGCGTACTGATGCGCTACGTCAAGGCGACGACGCTGCTCGCGTTGGTCGGCACCGCGGCATCGGTGCTGTGCGTGTTCATCATCGCGACCTACGACATGTCGGCCACCCCGCTTGGCGGGACGGTGACGCTGCCGGGGGGCTACGTCGCACCGCTGACGATGGGCTTCCTGCCCGCCGCCGCCGCGCTGCTGCTGGGCCTGTGCAACTCGATCATGTTCCCGACGATCTTCACGCTGACGCTGGAGCGGTCGACCGCGCCGGCATCGGCGACCTCTGGCCTGATGTGCATGGCGATCTGCGGCGGCGGGTTCATCTCGATCCTGTACGGCGCGGTTATCGACGGCCTGGTGTCGGTGTCGCCCGATGGCGCGCGGTCGCTCGCCTTCATCGTGCCGCTCGGCTGCTACCTGTACGTCATGTGGTATGCGATCGCCGCACGCCGCGCCCCCACCCACGCCATCGAGGAAGAGGTGGAGATGACGGCGTGAGCGACGCCGTCGTCGTCGCCGGCAGCGGCCGGTCGATCCTGGGGGAAGGCGTCACCTGGTCGGCCGGCAAGAACGCCGTGTTCTGGGTCGATATCCTGGGCCTCGCCATCCGCCGGCTGTCGCTGGCGGATGGATCGGTCACCCGCTGGGACACGCCGGAGCGCACCGGCTGGCTGATCGAACGGGCGAGGGGCGACGGCTTCATCGCCGGACTGCAAAGCGGCTTCCACGACCTGATGCTGCCGGACGACGGCGGCGTCGCGCGGGTCGTCCGGATCGCCGATCCCGAACCCGGCATGCCCGACAACCGGATGAACGATGCGGCCGCCGATCCCGCCGGGCGCATCTGGGCCGGCACCATGCCGGTGTCGTGCGAAGGCGCGAGCGGTGCGTTCTACCGCCTGGATGCCGACCGCAGCTGGGCGTTGGTCGACGCGCCCTACACCATCTCAAACGGCCCGGCGATCTCGCCCGATGGTCGCTGGCTGTTCCACACCGACACCGCGCTCGACACGATCTTCCGCTTCGCGATCAACGACGACGGGTCGCTGGGTCCGCGGATGCCGCACATCGTTGTCGATAGCGCGACAGGCCACCCGGACGGCATGACGCTCGACGCCGATGGCTGCCTGTGGGTCGCCCGCTGGGGCGGCGGTCGCGTCACGCGCTTCGATCCGGCGGGGCAGGAAATGCGACACATCCCCCTGCCCGCCTCGCAGATCACGCGCATGGCGTTTGCCGGACCTGACCTGACCCGCCTGTTCGTGACCTCCGCTGCCGACGGTGTCGATCACGAGGACCATGCCGGCGCGCTGTTCGAGGTCGATCCGGGCTGTCGCGGATTGCCTACGCTGGCATTCGCCGGCTGAACCGTTAGAGCACTGCCGCCATGATCATCTCGTCCGCCAGCGACTTCCGCGAAGCCGCCCGCCGCCGCCTGCCCCGTTTCCTGTTCGATTATGCGGACGGCGGCGCCTATGCCGAAGCGACGCTGCGTCGGAACGTCGACGACCTGTCCGACATCGCGCTGCGCCAGCGCGTGCTGCGCGACGTCGCGACGATCGACCTGACGACGACTCTGTTCGGACGAGAGAT
>DASTEN010000265.1:0-2993 GCA_035709645.1 Sphingomonas sp. | reverse complement strand
CGGCGTCGCGACCGTCGTCGCCAAGCTGTTCAACCAGGTCCGCCCGCAGGTCGCGCTGTTCGGCGAGAAGGATTACCAGCAGTTGGCGGTCATCCGCCGGATGGTTGCCGACCTGGATTTCGGCATCGACATCCGGGGCGTGCCGACCCAGCGCGACGACGACGGTTTGGCGCTGTCGTCGCGCAACATCTATCTGATGCCGGAGGATCGCGCCAAGGCGGTCGCCCTGCCCCGCGCGCTGGGCGTGGTGGCGACGACGATCGGCAAGGGCGGGGATGCCGGCGATGCGCTGGCGACCGCGCGCGATACGCTGGCCGCGGCAGGATTCACGGTCGATTACGTCGAGCTGGTCGATGCCGAAACGCTGGGCGAAACCGCCCCCGGCCGCCCCCGCCGCCTGCTGGCGGCAGCGCGGATCGCAGGCACCCGGCTGATCGACAACATCGCGGTGAACGAACAGAGTTAACGGCGTTAACCATTCCCTTACACTTGGTCGTCAAACCTTCCCCTAATGAAAAAGGGGTTCGGACAATGGCCATCAGTGAAAAGACTGCCGCCTTCCTGATCGAAAGCCGCCTGCGCGACGCCGCACGCGGCAATGCGAAGGCCTATTACGATCTGGGTATCGCCTATTCGAGCGGTGCGCAGGGCGTCGACATCGACCTGATCGAAGCGCACAAATGGTTCAACCTGGCGGCGATCGCCGGCAACACCCGCGCGCAGGAATGCCGCGCCGAAATCGCCGACGAAATGAGCGCGCGCGACATCATCGCGGCGCAGAAGGCGGCACGGGCGTGGTTGCAGTCGGGGATGCGCACGGCGGCCTGACCCGATCCTCCCCGGCACGGGGAGGTGGCAGCGCGCAGCGCTGACGGAGGGGGACCTCCGCGCAGCGATCCGCTTGGTGCACGCCCCCTCCACCATCGCTTTCGCGATGGTCCCCCTCCCCGTACCGGGGAGGATTTAATCGGCCTTCTTCTTCGCCGGCGCCTTCTTGGCCGCGGGCTTCTTGGCCGGAGGCTTCTTGGCCGCCGCCTTCTTCGGTGCCGCTTTCTTCTTGCCCTTGCTTGCCGGTGCCGCCGCTGCGCGCGCGTCGATCAGTTGGGCGGCTTCCTCCAGTGTCAGGTCGTCGGGCTGGACCGTCTTGGGCAATGTCGCATTCGTCTCGCCATCGGTGACGTAAGCGCCGTAGCGCCCCTCCATCAGCTTCAGCTCGAGCTCGGTGCGCGGGTGCTTGCCCAGCACCTTCAGCGGCTCGCGGGCCGCGCCGCGCGCCGGACGTCCGCCACCCGCCGCCGCTTCGGCAAGCTTGACGACCGCGGCGTTCATCCCCGTCTCGAACACATCGGCGGTCGACTGCAACCGCGCATATTTGCCATTGTGCGCCAGATACGGGCCGTACCGCCCGATCGAGGCGGTGATCGGCTGCCCGGTTTCCGGGTGATCGCCAATCGTGCGCGGCAGGCTCAGCAGCTTGAGCGCCCAATCGAGATCGAGTTCGCCGATATCCTTGGGGATGGACGCACGCTTGGCCTCCTTGCCCTCGCCGAGCTGAATATAGGGGCCGAACCGACCCGACTTGCGTTCCACCGGCAGATTGGTTTCCGGATCGGTGCCGAGCGTCTCCGGCCCCGTATCGTCGCCGGCACCGCCGCCCGGCTGCGCGAAACGGCGGGTGTATTTGCAGTCCGGATAGTTGGAGCAGGCGACGAACGCCCCGAACCGGCCGCCGCGCAAGCTCAGCCGCCCGTCGCCGCAGTTCGGGCAAGCCCGCGGATCGCTGCCGTCGTCCTTCGGCGGGAACAGATAATCGCTCAGGAACTCGTCCAGCGCGGCGGTGACTTCGCTCGGCTGGCGCTCCTTCACCTCCTCGGTCCGCGGCTTGAAATCGCGCCAGAACGCATCGAGCACTGCCTGCCATTCGGCGCGCCCGCCCGACACGTCGTCGAGTTCCTCCTCCAGCCCCGCAGTGAAGTCGTAGCTGACGTATTTCTCGAAGAAGCGCTCCAGGAACGCGGTCAGCAGGCGCCCCGATTCCTCGGCGTAGAAGCGGTTCTTTTCCAGCCGGACGTAGCCGCGGTCCTTCAGCACGTCGATGATCGAGGCATAGGTCGACGGTCGCCCGATGCCCAGTTCCTCCAGCCGCTTGATCAGCGACGCGTCCGAAAAGCGCGGCGGCGGCTGGGTGAAATGCTGTTCGCTCTTCACGCCCGTTTTGGCCGGGGCGTCGCCCGACTTCAGGTGCGGCAGGCGGCGGCTGTCTTCGTCACCATCATCGTCGCGACCTTCCTCGTAGAGCGCGAGATAGCCGGGGAATAGCACGACCTGCCCGGTCGCGCGCAGCACGCACTGGCCGGTGCCGTCCTCCAGCTCGATCGCGGTCCGCTCCATCCGGGCCGCCGCCATCTGGCTGGCGAGCGCGCGCTTCCAGATCAGTTCGTACAGCCGCCCATGGTCGCCCGAGCCTGCGCGATCCCTGGTGAAATCGGTCGGCCGGATCGCTTCGTGCGCCTCCTGCGCGTTCTTCGCCTTGGTCTGATACTGCCGTGGCTTTTCCGGCACATAGCCGCCGTCGTAGCGCTCGATCACCGCCTTGCGCGCGGCATCGATGGCGGACGAATCCATCTGGACGCCGTCGGTTCGCATGTAGGTGATCGCACCGTCTTCGTAGAGTCCTTGCGCGATCCGCATCGTGTGGCTGGCCGAAAAGCCGAGCTTGCGCGCCGCCTCCTGCTGAAGGGTCGACGTCGTGAACGGCGGCGGCGGGTTGCGCGTAGCGGGCTTCGTCTCGACGCGGGCGACCGAGAAGCGGCCACCCTCGACCGCGGCCTTGGCGCGGGTCGCTGTACTTTCGTCACCGATCGACAGGCGGTCGAGCTTCTTGCCTTCCCACCCTGTCAGCCGCGCAACGAACGGCGTTCCGTCCTGTTCGAACGTCGCCTCGACCGACCAATATTCCTGCGGTTTGAAGCTTTCGATCTCCCGCTCGCGCT
>DASTEN010000264.1:0-2075 GCA_035709645.1 Sphingomonas sp. | reverse complement strand
TGCCAAGCGGCTGGGAAGCCCGAAAAGATAGTCCGTACGAAATCGGCGTTGAACCGTTCGCTGCGCGTAACGTTTATCCCGGCGAACCGTCTTTCAGGACCATCGCCGTCATCTTGACCCAATCCGCCCCAGCGTCAGTTGCGCCAGTCGAGCACCGGCCAGCCCCGTTTGCGCGCCAGCGCCTTAAGCGGGGGGTGGGCGTTGACCGGAAACGGTTCGTCGGCCCAGTCGAACACCGGCGCGTCGGAAACGTGGTCGCTGTAGAATCGCACGGCGACATCGCCGCGCGCGATCCCCTGTTCGGCGGCCCATGCCTCGATCGCGCGCAGCTTGGCGGCGCCATAGCAATTTTCGCCGTCGATCCGCGCCAGCACGTCGCCGCCGCTTTCCTGCACGCAATTGGTGGCGATGACCGCATCGAAGCCCAGCAGCGCTGCGATCTCCTGCGCATAGAAGCGATAGGATGCGGTGGCGAGCACCAGCATCCGCCCCTCGGCCCGATCCGCCTCGATCCGCGCGCGGGCGCCGTCGAGCAGGCCGGTCGCGACCGTCGCCTTGGCAAAGGCGCGCGCTGTATCGGCCAGCTGCGTCATCGGCACGGCGCGACCCAGCACCAGCCGGTGCGTCATCTCCTTCAACCGGTCACGACCATAGAGGCGGAGGGCATAGCCGGTGACCGCGATCCCCGCGATCGGCAGCATCCACAGCGCGGCCCGTCCGCGTTCCTTCAGCGCATGGCGCAGGAACGGCGTCCATGTCGCGACGCGGGTGATGGTCTTGTCCATGTCATAGATGGCGAGGTCGCGGTGGCGCATGGGACAGGCGCGTACCACCTTGCCGCGACGTCGCAAATCGCCGATGGATGGCGGCGATGAGCGCTTCCGCCGATTTTTCGCACGACCGGGCCGATGGTGGCGGCGTGCTGCGCTTCACCGGCAATCTGTCGCTTGCCCATGTCGGCGACCTGCCCGAACGATTGGGCGACGTCGACGGACCGGTCAGCCGTATCGATCTGTCGCAGGTCGACCGGATCGATACGGTCGGGGCATGGGTGGTGCACCGCTTCGCCCGCGACCGCGACGTCGCGATCGAGGGGCTGAACCCCGACAGCCAGCACCTGTTCGATCAGGTCGCCGCCGCCGACGACCCGATCGTGCGGAAGGAAAAGTCGCTCAGCCCGCCGCTGCGCGTGCTGGAGGAAATCGGCGACGCGGTATCGGGTAGCGCCCGGCAGATGCTGGGCCTGCTCGGCTTCATGGGCGCGACCGTCCTTGCCTTCCTCAATATCCTGCGGCATCCGCGCCGTTTCCGTTTCAACGCGACGGTACAGCGGTTCGAAGTGGTCGGCGTCTCCGCGCTCGGCATCATCGGGCTGATGAGTTTTCTGATCGGCATGGTCATCGCGCAACAGGGCGCGGTACAGCTGCGCCAGTTCGGTGCGGAAGTGTTCACAATCAACCTGATCGGTCGCCTGACCTTCCGCGAACTGGGCGTGTTGATGACCGCGATCATGGTCGCGGGCCGCTCCGGTTCGGCCTTCGCCGCGCAGCTCGGCACGATGAAGCTGACCGAGGAGATCGACGCGATGCGCACCATCGGCGTGTCGCCGATGGAGGCGCTGGTCCTGCCCCGCGTGATCGCCGCGATCGTCATGATGCTGCTGCTCGGCTTCTATGCCTCCATCATCGCGATCATCGGCGGCGGTCTGCTCAGCTGGGCACAGCTCGGCATTCCGCCGATCACCTTCGTCACGCGCATCCGCGAAGTCGTGCCGATCACCGACCTGTATATCGGTCTCATCAAGGCGCCGGTGTTCGGGGCGATCATCGGCATGGCCGGTTGTTTCCACGGGATGCAGGTCGAAAGCGACGCCGAACAGGTCGGCAGCCGCACGACGGCGGCGGTGGTGCAGGCGATCTTCCTCGTGATCGTGCTCGACGCCTTCTTCGCCGTCTTCTTCACCGCGATCGGCTGGCTGTGAAGGGCCGCGGCGATCCGATCATCGAGGTTCAGGGCCTCAAGAACAGCTTCGGCGAACAGGTCGTGCACGAAGGGCTCGATCTCACCGTCAAGCG
>DASTEN010000263.1:0-5602 GCA_035709645.1 Sphingomonas sp. | reverse complement strand
ATGCGATGCCGAACCGGGTGTGCGCGTCGACCCGAGCGGGCTTGCCCATGGTACGCACGCCGTAGCCGCGGACGAGCGGTGCCGCCCCCTTGCGAACGATGGCGACCGCCGCGCCGGGGACGTCGAACCGGGTCATGAAGGTCCCGATCAGCGGGTCGAGCCACGCGTCCCCGTCCTGCGCGACCGCCCAGCCCGGCAGGGCGAGTGCCGCACCCCCGCCCAAGCCCAAGACCAGCGCGCGCCGGCGATCCACGTGCAAACCCGCCATGTCCCATCCCCCGATAGCGATGGGCGAGTGTATCGAAGAACCGTGCTTCGACAAGCTCGGGACGAACGGATTTCGGCGTTACGCCTCCAGCTCGATGTCCCAGTAGAGCCAGTCGCGCCACGTATCGTGGAGGTAGTTGGGCGGAAAGCTGCGGCCGTGTTCCTGCAACTGCCAGCTGGTCGGGCGGATCGGCTGGACGTGCAGCGGCATCTTCGCTTCGCTCGGCGTACGGCCGCCCTTGCGCAGATTGCACGGCGCGCAGGCGGTGGCGACATTCTCCCACGTCGTGCGGCCGCCGTAGGCGCGCGGGATGACATGGTCGAACGTCAGGTCGTGGCCCGTGCCGCAATATTGGCAGGCGAACCGGTCGCGCAGGAACAGGTTGAAGCGGGTGAAGGCGGGGAAGGCCGACGGCTTCACATATTGCTTGAGCGCGATCACCGACGGCAGCTTCAGCGCCGCGGTCGGGCTACGCACTTCGCGTTCGTAATGCGACACGATGTCGACGCGGTCGAGGAACACCGCCTTCACCGCGGTCTGCCACGGCCAGATCGACAGCGGATAATAGCTGAGCGGCGTATAATCGGCATTGAGCACCAGCGCCGGGCAACTGTCCGGGTGTCTCAGCAGGTCGGGATGAAACATACGTCCCCCAAATCGCTCGTCGTCGACGCGCGTCATCGGTGCCAGCGATGACACAGGCATGACAGCACGGGGCAGGTGGCAGGGTCAAGCGCTGGCGTGATCCGCCGGCTGCGCTATGAAGCGGCCCAAAGGAGAGATACGCATGAAGACGATCGGAGTCATCGGGGCCGGACAGATGGGCGCAGGCATCGCGCAGGTGTCGGCGGCGGCGGGATATCGCGTGCTGCTGTCCGACGTCGATCTGGAACGCGCCGAGGGGGGCAAGACGGGGATCGCCAAGCAGCTCGACCGGCTGGTGACCAAGGAAAAGATCACCGCGGACGTGCGCGATACGACTCTGGGCAACATCGAACCGGTGGGCGACGTCGCCGCGATGGGCGCGTGCGACCTGGTGATCGAGGCGGCGACCGAGCGCGAGGAGATCAAGCGCAAGATCTTCGAGAGCGTCGGCAAGGGGATGCGCGGCGACGCGATTCTCGCCAGCAACACATCCTCGATCCCGATCACGCGGTTGGCCCAGGCATCGCCCGATCCGGCGCGGTTCATGGGCGTGCACTTCTTCAATCCGGTGCCGGTCATGGGCCTGATCGAACTGATTCGGGGGCTGGCCACCAGCGATGCCACCGTCCAGGCGGTCGAGGCGTTCGGGCGGACGTTGGGCAAGGAGATCGTCCATGCCAACGATGCGCCGGGCTTCATCGTCAACCGCGTGTTGATGCCGATGCTGAACGAAGCGTGCTTTGCGCTCGGCGAGGGCGTGGCGACCATCCGCGACATCGACACGGCGATCACGCTTGGATTGAACCATCCGATGGGCCCGTTCACGCTGGCGGACTTCATCGGGCTCGACACCTGCCTCGAGATCACCCGCGTGTTGTTCGAGGGCACCGGCGACCCCAAGTTCCGCCCCGCGCCGTTGCTGGTGAAATATGTCGAGGCGGGCTGGTACGGCCGCAAGACGGGCCGCGGCTTCTACGACTATTCGGGACCCGAGCCGGTGCCGACGCGTTGATCCGACCATGGCCCTAGACGACACCATCATCCAGACGCCCGACGGTCCGATGACCTATGGCGAGTGGAAGAAGAAGAACCCGGTTCAGGTCCCGTCGCGCCGGACCAAGGGCAAGGATCTGCCGAACAAGGTGAAGATCCGCACCGACGAGTGACGATCTGCCACGCCGTTCGTTTCGAGTCGCCGTCGAGCCTGTCGAGACGGCGTATCGAAAAATCTGTCTCGATACGGGTTCTCGACTTCACTCGCCCCCTACTCGACACGAACGGTGGGAGCGGAAGGTAAACGCCCCGTAACCCTGTCCCGCCCCGGAACACCCGGAATTCCGGCCTTTTCTTGACGCCTTCGAAAGACGATCTGTCGCATGACGACAGGTCACGGCGAGGGATTGGAAGGCGATGGCAAGCACCGCGACATGGATGAAACGGGCGGGGCTGACGCTTGGCTGTTGCGCGAGCTTCCTGGGGGCCGCGCATATCGCCGACCGCATGGCGTCGGAGGACGGCACGGCCAGGCCGGTTGCGACGTCGGCTGCGCCACAGCCGGTGGTCCCCGCGACGACCGCGCTCAAGCCCGCGATCCAGCCAGCCGCCGCGCCTGCGCCGATCGATCCGTCTGCCTATGTCGTGAAAAGCGTTCTCGACGTCGGCAAGCCCTTCGTCCACGGCGACTGGTATTGGGACGAAAGCGCGGCGCCTGCAGACAAGGGTGGCAAGATCGTCGTCACGGTCGACCTAAAGGCACAGGTGCTATCGGTCTTTCGCGACGGGCATGAAATCGGCACGGCGGTGATGATCTACGGTGCCGATTCGAAACCGACGCCGCTCGGCGTGTTCCAGGTCAGCTTCCGCAAGGCGCAGCATGTGTCGAGCCTGTACGGCGCGCCGATGCCCTATACGCTGCGCCTGACCAACGACGGCGTGGCGATCCACGGCAGCGAGGCGATGCGCCCCGATGCCGCCACCCACGGCTGCGTCGGCGTGCCGATCGCCTTCGCCAAGAAGCTGTTCGGCGCGGTGGCGCTGGGCGATACGGTGATCGTGACCAACGGCGAGACGCTCGCCCAAGGCCAGGCGATCAAGGCGGCGTAATCGCAACCCGTGCTCCCGCGCAGGCGGGAGCCCAGGGTTATGGCGGTTATCGCATGTCGCTCCGGGCTCCCGCCGGCGCGTGACCGATGCAAAAGACGCAGGTATTTCTGCACCCCGGGCGAAGGCCGGGGCCCAGTTGCGACCAGTGGATGCTGCCGAAACGGCGCACACCTGGGCCCCGGCCTTCGCCGGGGTACAGACCTGTCGCAGGGGGGACGCCCGCGCGGGCGTCGGATGCGATCGAACGTCGTTCGCCCGGCCGGTATCTTTTCGACAACCCGGACACGCCGATAGACGGCGTCTCTGATCGCTTCCGCCCCTATTGCGACGACCGGCCCTACCCGATCAGCAGGCCCGCCAGCGCCGCCGACATCAGGTTGGAGAGGCTGCCGGCGACCAGCGCCTTCAGCCCCAGTTTTGCGATCACCGGGCGCTGGTTGGGTGCCAGATTGCCGGTCACCGCCATCTGGATCGCGATCGACGAGAAATTGGCGAAGCCGCAGAGCGAGAAGGTGACGATGGCGACGGTCGCGGGCGACAGCGTTCCCTGGATCTTGCTGAGTTCGATGAACGACACGAATTCGTTGAGCACGATCTTCGTGCCGAACAGACCCCCGGCGACACCTGCTTCGTTCCACGGCACGCCCAGGATGAACATGACCGGCTGGAAGACGTAGCCGAGCAGCATCTGGAAGCTGAGTTCGGGATGCCCGAACCAGCTGCCGATGCCCGCGAGCAGCCCGTTGGCGAGCGCGACCAGCGCGACGAACGCCAGCACCATCGCGCCGACCGCGACGGCCAGCTTCACGCCGGTCTGCGCGCCCTGTGCGGCGGCCATGATCAGGTTGGCGGGCTTTTCCTCGTCGTGGCTCGCCTCCGCGATGGGCTCGCTGCCCTCGATCTCGGGCGTGACGGCGCGGGTGTGCGGCTCGGTCAGCGCGACGGCGTCGTCGGCGCTATCGCCCAGCGGCAGTTCGCCCTGACGCGGGGCGACGTCGGGCATGATGATCTTCGACATCAGGATGCCGCCCGGCGCCGACATGAAGCTGGCCGCCAGCAGATAGGGCAGCAGCTGTTCGCCGATCATGCTGGCGTAGGCGCCCAGGATCGTGCCCGCGACGCCCGCCATGCCGACCGTCATGACGGTGAACAGCTGCGACGGCGTCAGGCTGGCCAGATACGGCCGGATGACCAGCGGGCTTTCGGACTGACCGACGAAGATGTTCGCCGCCGACCCCAGCGATTCGACCTTGGTGATTCCCGTCACCAGCTGGATCGCGCCGCCCACCCATTTGATGATGAGCTGCATGATGCCGAGGTAGTAGAGGATCGAGATCAGCGAGGCGAAGAAGATGATGACCGGCAGCGCGGCGATCGCGAAGCTGTTCGCACCCATCGTGGGTCCCGCCAGCGGGCCGAAGATGAAGTCGGTTCCCGCCTTCGCATAGCCCAGCAGGTTGGCGACGCCGTGCGACATGCCCGCGATGATCGACTTTCCGCCGCTGGTCGCCAGCACCAGCACCGCGAAACCGGCCTGCAACGCAAAGGCCGGACCGACGACCCGAAGCCGGATCGCGCGGCGGTTGTTCGACAGTGCGAACGCGATCAACAGAATGATGACGATACCGGCCAGGCCGATCAGATTATGCTGCACGTAAACGCCCACCCCCCGGGGAAACATATCTTTCCAGCATGGCAGAGGTTTGCGTGGGGGGACAGGGGTTTGTGTGGGTGGGGAGGGGCAACCGTCATCCCCGCGCAAGCGAGACGTATGCGAAAGTCCCGCGGTGCTCCCGCGCAGGCGGGAGCCCAGAGTCACAGGCCCCGCAAGCTGTTGTATCGCTTAACCCTGGGTACCCGCCTGCGCGGGAACACATGCCACTCTGCTGACCCCGCAGGGAATTCGGCAGAGGTCTTGCCAAGGCGGGAATAAGTTATGGCTAAATTCGCGAATGGGATCGCACGGTCAGCCAGAATGGATTCCCGCCTTCGCGGGTATGACGGGCGCCGGGGCAAGGAACCCCCTTTCCTGCGCGAAAATTTCGGCTAGCGTCCGCGCGATGGAAACGACCCCGTCACGCACCCTCCCGCTTTCGCTCTTCGTCTTCGCGCTGTTCTATGGCGGCATGGTCTGCATCGCGGGCGTGCTGGGTAACAAGCAGGTCGGCCTGGGGCCGCTTGCGGTCGAGGCGGGGATCTTCGCGTTCCTGCTGCTTGTCGTCACGTCGAGTGCCGTCGCCGAACTGCACGGCGCGATCTGGGCGAACCGGCTGGTGCGGATCGGCTTCGTACCGCTGATCGTCTCGCTGCTCCTCTCGCTGCTCGTCTACGCGCTGCCCGCCTCGGCCGAGATGCGCGCAGACCGGCCCGAAGCGCTGGCGGCGATCGAGGGGATCCTGTTCTCCACCTGGCGGATCTGGATCGGCGGGATCATCGCCTATGGTATCTCGCAGTCGCTGAACGTCACCATCTTCGCCGCCTTGAAGGGGCGGGAAGGGTCGAAGCTGCTGTGGTTCCGCTCGGCGGTGGCCGGCGTTCTCAGCCAGATCGTCGATACGGTCGTGTTCGTCGCCATCGCCTTCTATG
>DASTEN010000262.1:0-5170 GCA_035709645.1 Sphingomonas sp. | reverse complement strand
AAGAGGTTCGGGGAGATGGCCGCCGCTGTTGGTGAGGATGCGAAGCGTGGATCCCGCATCCTCCCACTTCTGCTCGGCAAGCTGCAGCCAAAGTGGCGGAACGCCGGCGAGGACGGTGACGTCATGACGCCGCACCGCTCGAACCACGTCCTTTGGCAGGAGATAGTCGAATCCGATTGCGCAGCTGCCCGCCGCCCAGGTCGAGAGCAGCTGGTTCTGGCCATAGTCGAAGGCGAGCGGAAGAACGGCGAGCGTCCGGTCATCCGCAGCAAGGCCAAGGTAATGCGCCACGCTGATCGCGCCGAGCCACAAGTTGGCGTGGCTGAGCATCACGCCCTTGGGCCGCCCGGTCGAACCCGATGTGTAGAGGATCGCGGCCAGCGCATCCGGATCGGCCGTGCTGCGCGGCACCGGATCGCCGACGCCGATCGCGTCGGGTACGACGACGCCCGCCGCGATGTCGCCGGGCTGAAGCGTGGCGATGCGGCCGGGCTGGCTCAGCAACAGCGCCGCACCGCTGTCGGCCAGGATATGCGCGACCTGTGCGCGCTTCAGAACCGGGTTGATCGGCACGTGCACCAGCCCCGCCCGCGGCGCGGCGAGCGGCAGCAGGCACGCCTCGCGCGTCTTCGGCAACCAGCTTGCCACACGCGCGCCAACCGGCAGACCTAAGCCCGCCAGCCATCCCGCCATCCGCGCGACGGCATCCTCCGCCTGATCATAGGTCAGCGCGCCTGCACGATCCTCCAGCGCGACGGCGTGCCGGTCTCCGCGCAGGACATGATCGATGGGCCAGGGCGTGGGATCGGGCTGCGCCATGGCGGCACATGGCTACGCCCAAGCGCACTTGGCAAGGCGTGTCGCCCAAAGTAGGGCGCCGACAGGATTTTTCGCTGGGGGACGTCTGCCTGTGCAACCCGATGGGGCACCCGAAATCGTCGAAACCGTCCGCGCCGTTCTGCGCGACGTGCTGGGCGTCAGCGAGGAACGGGCCGCGGCCTTTCGTGAGGAAACGCCCCTCTTCGGCGCCTTGCCCGAACTCGATTCGATGGCGGTCGCGGGCGTGCTGACCGAGATGGAGGATCGCCTGGGCATCCTGATCGACGACGACGACATCGATGGCGAGACGCTGGAAACGTTCGGCAGCCTGACCGAATTCGCCAAGCGCAAGGCGCTGGGGTGATCGATTGGTACGACTGGGCCGACGGGCGCGAGGCGATGATCCGCTTCGGCCCCGACGCCGGCCCGGTCGTCATCGTCGCGCTGCCGCTGTTCGAGGAAGCGAACCGTACGCGGACCTTCGCCGTCACGATGCTGCGCGCGCTGGCGGCGCGGGGCGTGGCGGGCGTGTTGCCCGACCTGCCGGGTACGGGCGAGAGCCTGATGGGGCTGCGAGACACCACGCTGACGGCGATGCGCGACGCCCATGCGGCGCTGACGCAGTCCCTCGATGCCGCAGGCCGACGGACCTTCGCCGTCGGAATTCGTAGCGGCGCCTTGATCGACGCCCTGTCGCTGAACTTCGGCCGGTGGCATCTCTCCCCGCAGACGGGGGGCGAGGTGCTGCGCGATCTCGTGCGGATCAAGACCGCAGAGGGCGGCCCCGAACGCTATGATCGCCACACGATCATCGGCGCGGACGAGGGTGCGGTTCGCATCGCCGGGAACGCCGTGTCGACCGACCTGCTCGCCGATCTTTCGGGCGCTCTGATCTTCGCCGGAGACAGCGTGCCGCGCCGGACGGTCCGGCTTGATACCGATCCCGCCGACGCCGACCGCAAGGTCGCCGGTGCGCCGTTGTGGCGTCGCGCCGAGCCCGGCAACGATCCCGTCCTGGCCGCGACGCTTGCCGATGACATCGCCGACTGGGTACGTGCGTGCGCCGCCTGATCGAGCTTTCTTGCGCGGGGGACACGTTGGTCGCGACGCTCGACGAAGCGTCGGGCCGGACCGGCGTGCTGATCGTCTCGGGCGGTAACGAGGTTCGCTCAGGGGCGCATCGCGGGATGGCGATGCTGGCACAGGCGCTGGCGGAGCGCGGCGTGCCCGTGCTGCGTTACGACCGGCGCGGGATCGGGGATTCGACCGGAATCAACGCCGGCTTCGAAGGCAGCGCGGAGGATATGGCGGTGGCCACGGCGGCCTTGCGGGCGAATGGCGTCGACCGGGTCGTCGGCTTCGGCAATTGCGATGCGGCGAGTGCTCTGGCGCTTTTCCATGCGCAGGCGGGGATCGACGCGGTCGTCCTGTCGAACCCGTGGATCGGTGGCGGCGGAGGTGACGACGCCCTGCCCCAGGCGGCGGCGATCCGCGCGCGCTATGCCGAGCGGCTGCGCGATCCGCGGGAATGGCTGCGGTTGCTTCGCGGTGGCGTCGACCTGCGCAAGCTGGCGGGCGGACTGATGAAGGTCGCCCGACCGCCGGAAGACACCGGACTGGCCGGCCGCATGGCGGCATCGCTGCTGGCGTCCGGCATATCGGTGACGATCCTGCTGGCCGCGCAGGACAACACCGCGGTCGCCTTCGCCGATGCCTGGGCGAAGCTGCCGGACCGGCCGCGCGCACCGCTGGAGAGGCGGGCGTCGGCCAGTCACAGCTATGCGGCCGATGGCGACTTTGAGTGGCTGTTGGGCCAAGTAATGCGGGCGGTTCGCTGATCGCGTCGCCACCTTGCAACCGTCATTCCCGCGAAGGCGGGAAACGATAGTCGCCGAAGTCGGTGTGCCTCACTCCATTCACCCACAATTGATCCCCGCCTTCGCGGGGATGACGATTGGGCGTTGTTAGGGGGGATCCTTAGGAGATCTACTCTGCCGCCAGTCGTTCCGCCTCGAACTCCGCCTCGGCCAGGAAGCGCTCGGCATCCAGCGCCGCCATGCAGCCGGTACCCGCCGCGGTCACCGCCTGGCGATAGACCTTGTCCATCACGTCGCCGCACGCGAACACGCCCGGCACGTTGGTGCGGGTCGAGCCCGTCTCGACCGCGATGTAGCCGTCGTCATCCAGCGCCAGATGACCGCGGAACAGTTCGGTCGCCGGGTGGTGGCCGATCGCGACGAAGCCCCCCTCGACGTCCAGCCGCGACAATTCGCCGGTCACCGTGTCCTTCAGTTCGATCGCGACCAAGCCCTCCGGCGTGCCTTCGCCGACGAAGCGGACGACTTCCTTGTTCCACAGCACCGAGATCTTTTCGTTCGCGTGCAGCCGCGCCTGAAGAATCTTTTCCGCGCGCAGTGAATCGCGGCGGTGGATCAGCGTCACGTCGTCGCTGTGGTTGGTCAGGTACAGCGCTTCCTCGACCGCGGTATTGCCGCCGCCGATCACCGCGACCTTCTTGCCGCGATAGAAGAAGCCGTCGCAGGTCGCGCAGGCGCTGACGCCCTTGCCCTTCAGCAGTTCCTCGCTGTCGAGGCCCAGCCACTTGGCCTGCGCGCCCGTCGCAATGACCAGTACGTCGCCTTCGTACACGTCGCCGCCATCGCCGGTCAGGCGGAACGGGCGCTGCGTCAGGTCGACCGAGACGATGGTATCCCACATCATCCGCGTGCCGACATGTTCGGCCTGAGCCTGCATTTCCTGCATCAGCCAGGGGCCCTGCACGACCTCGCGAAAGCCGGGGTAGTTTTCCACATCGGTGGTGGTCGTCAACTGGCCGCCGGGCTGGATGCCCTGGACGACGATCGGTTCCATGCCGGCGCGTGCGCCGTAGATCGCGGCCGACAGGCCCGCAGGGCCCGAACCGAGAATCAGCATCTTCGTGGTATGCGTGGTCATGGCTAGCGATTTAGCGACAATTACCGGCCACGGAAGTCCGCTTTACGCTTGGCAAGAAAAGCCATGCCGCCTTCCCGGGAGTCTTCGGTACCGCGCGCCTGCCGCTGGTCCTGCGCCTCGCGCTCCAGCGCGGCGGTCAGCGTCGTTTCGAGCGCGTCGGCGACCCCGCGGCGGATCATCCGCAGCGCAACCGTCGGCCCGGCGGCCAGCCGGGTGGCGAGCGCCAGCGCCTCGGCATCGAGCGCATCATCGGACACCACGCGGTGAATCAGCCCCCAGTCGAGCGCCTTGGCCGCGGCCACGCGTTCGCCGAGCATCATCATCTCCAGCGCGCGCGCGCGACCGATCAGCCGCGGCAGCATCCAGCTAGCACCGCCATCGGGGACCAAGCCGATGTTGACGAACGCCTGCAGGAAATAGGCGGTGTCGCTCGCCACGCAGAAGTCGGCGGCCAGCGCCAGGCTGCACCCGATGCCCGCCGCCGGCCCGCGCACCGCGCTGACGACGGGAACGCCCAGGTCGACGATCGCGCGGATCGTCGGATTGTACGATCGGGTGAGCGCGTCGTAGGTCGCCAGCCCCGGATCGGCGGCGGTCAGCGCGCCGCCCCCGACGTCGGCGCCGGAACAGAATCCGCGTCCCGCACCGGTCAACAGCACCGCCCGCGCACCATCCAGGTCGGCGAGCACCGCCGCGATCCGTTCGAACATCGCCGGGGTGGCCGCATTCAGCCGATCGGGCCGGTCCAGCGTCACGACCAGCACATCGCCCCGCCGCTCGCTGCGGATCATCTCGTCGTCGGCCATCTCGCGCTCTCCCAAGTCTTTCCCGCTCGTCTTGGCGCGAAGCGGTCGGTCGCGACAAGCGCAATATTTCATGGCGCCGGACACGAAAAAGGGGCGACCCGGCGGGCCGCCCCTTCGTCACATCACAACCGTGATCGCGGATGCGCTTATTGCGCCGCGACCGCAGCCGAACCGGCCACACCGGTGTCGAGGTACTGGATCCAGAATGCCGCCATGTCCTTGCGCGGCCCCGCGGCCGTGATCGACTGGAACGCGGCGCGCGCCTGGTCCTTCTGTCCCGCCTGCGCATGGGCCGCGCCGGTGTGCAGCGCGAGTTCCGACGCGTCCACGCCCCCCTTCTGCTTGGCAACCGCGTACATCTCGAGCGCCTTGGTCGCGTTACCCTGGCCCAGGTAGACGTCGCCGGTCGACAGGGCGAGCTTGCCGTTGGCCGCAGCCTTCGCCTTGGTTTCCAGGCTGGTCAGCGATCCTTCGTTCTTGATCGCGGTGTTGGCATCGGTCGACAGACGGGTCGCGCTGGCGTCGGAGGCCGGGATCTTGCCGGTGGCCTTGCCCTCGTCGAGAACAGCCCTCGTCTCGGCCGGATAGCC
>DASTEN010000261.1:0-2302 GCA_035709645.1 Sphingomonas sp. | reverse complement strand
AAAGGGCGCGACGATGCGCAAATCCCCCTCTCTCACACGTGTGACCGCCACAGCCGTTGCTGTTTCCGGCCAATGCGACATCGCATGACCTACGTCGGCATAAGGCTGGTCGCCGTTGCGATCATGCATCCGGGCCTGGTTCTTCACCGACCAATCAAGCTGGGGGATGCGATCACGGAGTTGCTGTTCGATCGAGCGATCACGCGCCGGGTCGGTTTGAGTGGGGTCGTGAAACACGACGTCGACATCACCGAGAGGCGGACGAATGCCATAGCCATGCTGGTCGTCCCAGATGGCGTCCCTGACGAACCCGGCGGCAATAGCTGCGGTGGGTATCCCGCACGTCGCTACCGCCAGGAGGGCCGCGCGACGGAGTGGATCGCCGAGCATCACCTTCACCAGATTGGCGTGATCCTCAGACGGTTCGCGCACCTATGGCCTACTTCGGCAGCTCGACCCTGTCGCCCTCCGCGATCCCCAGCTCCGCCGCGCGTCCGCCCAGGATTTCCAGCACCGCGCTTACCGGCTCGCCGCTCGGAATCGGCGTCTTGTCGAAGGGCACGGTATTTTCGGCGATGCGGGCGATCGTGCCGTCGGGGCGCACGAAGATGATGTCGAGCGGGGTCGGCGTGTTCTCCATCCAGAAGCTCGCCTCGCGCGGGGGGCCGCCTTCCGGTGGGTAAGGGGCGAACAGCATGCCGCCGTCCTTCCGGATGTCGGTGCGGTACATCAGGCCGCGCTGCTGTTCGGCGGCGGTACGCGCCAATTCGACCTGAAAGGCATGCGCCCCATTCGCCGAGCGGATGGTAACGGCCTTGGTCTGCGCGCCCTTCGCTTCGGCGGTATCGCCCGACGAGCACGCGGTGGTCGCGGGGGCAAGCGCCAACACGGCCAGCGCCAGGGCAAATCGACGAAACGCCACGTCAGTCGTTCGTTTCCACGGCGACCGCCAGCGGCCCCTTGTCACCGTCCACGATCCGCGCCTGCAGGCGATCGTCGGGCTCGACCTCTTCGATGCCGGCCCGGCGCAACGTTTCCATGTGTACGAACACGTCGCCCTCCTTCGCATCGCGGATCAGGAAGCCATAGCCCTTCAGCCGGTTGAACCACTTGATCGTCACGGGTTCGAACGGGCCGGCATCGGCCACCGCCTTCAGCCGGTCGATCCGGTCGCCGCCGCTGCGCCCGCGCACCGGCTCGACTACCTCGCTCAGGTCGATCGACAGGATGGCGGACGCCTGCAGACCGCGATCGCGGCGCACCGTCTCGCACACCACACGCGCACCTTCTGGCAGGCTGCGACGGCCATGGTCCTGCAAGACGGAAAAATGGACCAGGATGTCGCCGACCGCGAGGTCGTCGGCGACGACGAAGCCGAACCCGCGGGTTACGTCGAACCATTTGACGACGCCGCCATGGACATCGGTTTCCGGATGCACGGCATCGGGCGTGCGCGCCGATGCGCTGCCCCCGTTCCCGTCGCTGTATCCGGACTGCCCCACGACGATACGCATCCTGTCTATCGACCCCCGATCCCGACTATTACAGAGCAGCGCGGGCGCGAAAAGTCCCTAACGCGTCAGGAAGGGTCACCATCCGCATCGAAGTGGGGCAAATCCGCCGCATCGAGTGCCAGCAAGCGGCGAATACGATCGGGCGCGTGACCGGCACGCAGCATCGCGGCGAACGCCTTGTCGCGGGCACGCGGGTCGTCGCTGGGTCGGCTCGCATACGGCCCCAGCCGACGGCGCTTGGCAAAGGCCAGCGCGCTGGCATCCGCCTGCGCATCGATGTCGTCGCGGACGAAAGCCGCGTCCTCCGCCTCGATCCCCGCCGCCCGCAATGCAAGGTCGATGCGCCGCGCGCCGAGTCCGCGCCGGCCGAGCGAGCGGACACGGGCTTCGGCAAAGGCACGGTCGTCGACATACCGGAACTCCGCCATCCGCTCCGCGACCGCGGCCGGATCGGGCGGCGTCTCACCCGCCCAACCGCGCTCGCGCACCTTGCGTGCCAGATAGTCGCGCAATTTCGCTCTTGTCGTTGCGAAGCGCTCGACATAGCGCAGCGCGAGACGATCGAGCGCTTCGCTATCCAGTGGCGGCGGGGGCGAATTGCGGCGCATGGCCTTGATTGTGCCACAGTGACACCGGATTTTGAACGCCGGGCTGGCGCACGGCGCCGCTAGAGCAGAATTATGGCGACCGCGCATTCGCGGCGTGACAGATTAGGGACGTGAGACTTTTGATGGATTCGGGTGACATGGCGATGACGGACCCGGCGGGGGCGATCGCCCCCGCCCCCA
>DASTEN010000260.1:0-2028 GCA_035709645.1 Sphingomonas sp. | reverse complement strand
TTCGAGGCCGTGGACGACGGCGGTGCGGTCGGTCATCGAAAATCCTTACGTCCTGACGCTGGTGCCCGGCGGCAGCCCGATCTGGCCGAGCATCGCCGCTGTCCGGGCCAGCGCGCAAAAGGTTGGTGCGATCGCCAGATCGGCGACCAGCAGCGAAAGCGTGGTCCGTGCCTTCGCATCGCGACCCGTTACGAGATCGCGCGCCAAGGTCAAGAGAACCGATTCATCATCGGTCACAAGCCCGCATTTACAATTGATCTGGATCGGTACCCGCGCATGCGCTGACAGCTGCGTCATCCATGTGTCGAAATCGCATAATGCGTCGAGCGCGCCTGCCTGTGCGAAGCGTGCCGCCAGCAATGCCGACGGGTGCTGACACGCACTTCGCGCCGCCACCCACAGCCGGATCGCGTCGATCAGGAAGCGGTCGCCGGGGGACAATACCGACACCGGCCGGTCGATCAGATCGTACATAGAGCCTCGCTATTGATACTCATTCGCAGATGCTATCGAGGCGTCAGGCGGTCGTCAATGGGTGTCGGCAGCACGATCGTGCAGTTCGTCGTTTTGCCGGGCGACGTTCGTCGGACCGTGCGTAATGCGCGACCTCTCAATCAGATGTTCAGCAATTCCCCGCATGTACGCCGTAAGAGGCAAGAGGGTGGTGCAATGAAATTGAAGGTTCGGGGTCGCATCAATCTGATCGGCGCGGTCGCGGCGATCGGCCTCGTCGCGTTGCTGTGCATCAGCCTGTTCCGCACGTACGCGATCATGCACGACGACATCGAACGCAACACCCGACAGGTGGTCGAAACCGCCCGGTCGGTCGTCGCGCATTATCACAGCGAGGAAACCGCCGGCCGGATGAGCCGGGCCGAGGCGCAGCGGGCCGAGCTGTCGACGCTCAAGGAAATGCGTTACGAAGGGAAGGAATATTTCTGGGTCAACGACCTGCATCCCACGATGCTGATGCATCCGACCAAACCCGAACTCGACAATACCGACCTGACCAACAATCGTGACGCCACCGGCAAGGCGCATTTCGTCGAAATGGCGAATGTGGTGAAGGCACAGGGGGCGGGCTTCGTCCGCTACATGTGGAAAACCCCCGACAAGAGCCATGACGAACCGAAGCTGTCCTATGTCGCCGGTTTCAAGCCATGGGGCTGGGTGATCGGATCGGGCGTGTACCTCGATCGTGTCAATGCAGCGGTGTGGAGCGCGGCACTGTATCAGAGCGCGCTGGCGCTGGTCGTGCTGCTGATCGTCGCCTTCTGCGCGTTCCGCATCGGGCGTTCGATCTCGCTACCGGTGGAGGCATTGTCGGTGCGGATGCGTGCGCTTGCCACCGGCGATACCAGCGCCCCGATTCCCGGCCGCGACCGCGTCGACGAAGTGGGCGAGATGGCCGCCGCGCTGGAGACGTTCCGCGAAGCTGCGATCGTCGCCGCCGATCGCGAGGCCGAACAGCAGCGCGTCGTCGCGACCGTCGGATCGGGGCTGGACGCCTTGGCGCGGGGTCGGCTCGACACTCGGATCGGCAACAGGCTGACCGGCGCCTTTGCCAAGATCGGCAGCGATTTCGACTCGGCGATGGCGGCGGTGGCCGATGCGATGCGCTCGGTCACCCGCTCGGCCGGCGGCATCCGCACCGGCGCGACCGAGATCAGCACCGCCTCCGACGACCTGTCGCGCCGCACCGAGCAACAGGCGGCGAGCCTTGAGGAAACGGCGGCCGCGCTCGATGAGATCACCGCGACGGTTCGCCGTACGGCGGCGGGCGCGGCACAGGCCAACACCACCATGCACGCGACGCGCGGCGATGCCGAGGACGGCGTGCGCATCGTGCGCGAAGCGGTGAGCGCGATGAGCGGCATCAAGCGTGCGTCGGACGAGATTTCGGAGATCATCAGCGTGATCGACGGCATCGCCTTCCAGACCAATTTGCTGGCGCTGAACGCCGGGGTCGAGGCGGCGCGCGCAGGCGACGCGGGCAAGGGGTTCGCGGTCGTCGCCTCCGAAGTGCGC
>DASTEN010000259.1:0-2764 GCA_035709645.1 Sphingomonas sp. | reverse complement strand
CGACATAGGCGTTGTCGGTCGACACGTAGCGTCCCGACGTCGCGTAGAAATACCCGGCCACCGCGATCACGATCAGCGGCACGCCGAACATCAGGATCGCGCGGACCCACCGGCGTTTTGCCGGAACGGGGGTGGCGGTGTCCGTGGCGATGTTGGGGTTTGCGTCAGCCATGCGCGGCGTCCTTCGGCATATCGGTCAAATTGGTGCGAACGCGGTCCAGCGCCGCGGTCAGTCGGGTGCGATCGGCGTCGGACAGGCCGTCGAACGCCAGCGCGAACATCGCATCCGCATGATCGCGCAGCTGTTCGAGCACGGGTTTCGCGGCATCGGTCAGGAAAATGCGCCAGGCGCGGCGATCGGCCGGGTCGCGGCGCCGTTCGACCAGTCCGGAATCCTCCAGTCGGTCGATCATCCGACACAGCGTGATCGGTTCGACCTCCAGCAGGTCTGCAAGCCCACCCTGGTTGATCCCTTCGTTGCGCGACAGCGTGACGAGCGTCTTCCACTGCGCACGCGTCGCGCCCACCAGGCGGGCGCGCTCGTCGAAACGGCGACGCAGCAGGCGCGATACGTCGCCGATCAGGAATCCCAGGCTATCGGACATCCGATGCATATAATAAGCATGCTTATAGAAAACCAGCGTGCTGACGCGATGTTCGGTGGCGGCAAGAAATGACACCGTCTGCGGCGCATGCGTACTGGACCCACCGGCTGACCGTACTATGCCCGAGAGCAGGTTTTTTTCCGATGTCGTCGAAAGATGGATGGCCGCCCGTGACCGATATGCCCACCGAAACACGCTTTTTCGACAGCTTTGACGGCGAGAGGATCGCCTATCGCGAAATGGGGTCGGGGCGGGCCGTCGTGCTGATCCACGGCTATTTCAGCGACGCGCAGACGAACTGGATCAAATTCGGTCACGCCGCAAAGATCGCCGCGCGCGGGTTTCGCGTCATCATGCCCGATCTGCGCGGGCATGGCGAAAGTGCGACGCCGCACGATCTGTCGGCCTATCCGCACGACGCGTTGACGCGCGATGGCCATGCGCTGGTCGCGCACCTGGGGCTGACCGACTATGACCTGGGCGGCTATTCGCTCGGTGCCAGGACGACGGGGCGGATGCTGGCGACGGGCGCGACGCCGCGGCGGGTTATGTTCACCGGAATGGGTCTGGAAGGGCTGACCGATGCGAGCGGGCGATCCGACCATTTCCGCAACGTGCTGACCAACTTGGGCCAGCATCCGCGCGTGTCGCCGGCCTTCATGGCGGAGGCGTTCCTGAAGACGACCGGCGGTGACGCGCAGGCTCTGCTGGGTGTCTTAAACACCTTCGCCGATACGCCGCTGTCCGCGATCGAGGCGGTCACCCAGCCGGCGCTGGTGGTGATGGGGCGCGAGGATGACGAAGTCGGATCAGGCGCGGCGCTGGCCGATGCCTTGCCGAACGCACGGTATGTCGAGGTGCCGGGTGGTCACATGGGTGCGGTGACCAAGCCGGAGTTGGGCCAGGCGCTGGCGGATTTTCTGGCTAACTAAAACCTCCGATGCTCCCGCGCAGGCTGGAGCCCAGAGCCGCACGCGACACGCTCTGTAACCCTGGGCTCCCGCCTGCGCGGGAGCACGGGAGGGTCAAGCGTCAAGCTTATCCTCTATATCCTTCGCCAACGGCTTCCCCTCGCGCACGGCATAGAGAATACCGCCGACCGTCGCCGCGATCGCAGCCGCGCCGCCGAGCAGGGCGGCGAAGAAATTGCGGTCGCCCATCTTGTCGCGCGTTTCCGACACCTTTTTGACCGGTGCCGACCGCGCGACCGAACGGCGTGCGTTGCTTGCGGCGTCGGACACGGATTCGGCGGCCTTAGTCGCCTGGCGCGACACCTTGGTCGCGGCCGACTTCGCTGCCGTCGTCGCGCGTATTGCGGCCGCGGGCTTCGCCGCTGCGGTCGTGCGGCGCGAAGACCCGGTCGAAACGCGCTTGGCCGGTGCCTTGCGAGCGGGCTTCGGCACCGCGGCCGCAGCCTCGCCTTCGTCCTTCGCCGCGGCCGGAGCCTTGGTTGCGCGCGGCGTCGCGGTGCGGGTCGTTTTGCGCGTACCCGTTGCGGCCTTGCGACGCGGCGGTGGGGCGGGGGTCTTGGGCGTGTCGGCCATGGCGGTCGCTCCGATAGCAATCGTTTCGCCGCCAACGCCTAACTCAGCCGCCGTATCCCGACAATGTCGTTACATCAGCGGAATGGCGGTTCCGAGAACGCGCGCAGCTTGCGGCTGTGGAGTTTCGGCCCCTCGCGACGCAGTTCCTCGCAGGTCTCGATGCCGATTCGCATATGTTCGTTGATCGCGCGTTCGTAGAAGCGGTTGGCCTGGCCGGGCAGCTTCAGTTCGCCGTGCAGCGGCTTGTCCGACACGCACAGCAGCGTCCCATAGGGCACGCGGAAGCGATAGCCCTGTGCCGCGATCGTCGCCGATTCCATGTCGATCCCGACCGCACGGCTGAGCGAGAACCGCAGCGCGGATTGCGAGTAGCGCAATTCCCAATTGCGGTCGTCGGTGGTGACGATGGTGCCGGTGCGCAGCCGGCGCTTCAGTTCCTCGCCGGACTGGCCCGATACGGTCGCGGCGGCGCGGGCCAGCGCCTGCTGCACCTCGGCGATCGCCGGCACCGGAATTTCGGGCGGCAGCACGTCGTCCAGCACATGGTCGTCGCGCAGGTAGGCGTGGGCGAGCACATAGTCGCCGATCCGCTGGCTGGGCCTCAGCCCACCGCAA
>DASTEN010000258.1:0-10186 GCA_035709645.1 Sphingomonas sp. | reverse complement strand
CATCGCCGAATAGGTTTCGACCGACCCGATACCGTAGAGGCAGCTGACCGACGCGACGATGATGACGTCGTCGCGTTCCAGCAGCGATCGCGTCGCCGAATGGCGCATGCGGTCGATCGCTTCGTTGGTCGAGCTTTCCTTTTCGATATAGGTGTCCGACCGCGGCACATAAGCCTCCGGCTGGTAATAGTCGTAGTAGCTGACGAAGTATTCGACCGCATTGTTCGGAAAGAATGACTTCATCTCGCCGTACAGCTGCGCGGCGAGGATCTTGTTGGGCGCCAGGATCAGCGCGGGGCGCTGCACGCGTTCGATCACCTGCGCCATCGTGAAGGTCTTGCCCGAACCCGTCACACCCAGCAGCACCTGATCGCGTTCGCCAGCCTCGACCTGCGTCACCAATTCTGCAATCGCGGTCGGCTGGTCGCCCGAGGGCTGATATTCGCTGACGATCTCGAACCGCCGTCCGCCTTCGGCCTTGGGCGGGCGCGCCGGACGATGCGGCACGAAGCTCTGATCGGTTTCGGGTTCGGCAAGGCTCTTGCGGATCTGGATCGCCATCGGGGTAATATGGGGATCACGGACGCGCGCGCAACGCGTCAGAACAGGCGGCGATACCCCGCGCGCTGCATCGCCCAGCCGATCGCTGCACCACCCAGGCCGGCCAGCGGCGTGACCGGCAGCGCGCCCGAAACCGCCGCCATCACCACGGCCAAGCCGGCGCCCAGCGCCGCCGCCGTCCCGGGCCCGCGGAATCCGCGCTGGTGGAACCAAGTCCAGATCGGCGCGGCGACGAGGACGAGGGGAAGCAGCGTGATAGCGGTACCGATCGCACTCGCTGCCGCAATGCTAGCGACCCCGCTTCCGGCCCTGGCCGCCAGGAGTACGGCGTACAGTCCGCCGATCGCCCCGCCGGTGGCGAACGCCCAGCCGATCCGGTCGATCGCCGTCACATAATAGCCCGTCATCGCAGCGCGCGCACGGCCGGCGTATCGAGACAACGGAGCAGCGCGGCGCGATCCATCGGCGCCACCGGCGCACGACGGTCGGTCAGCACCGGGACGGTGAACGGCGCCCCGATCGCGACCGGCGCAAACCCCTGCTGGCCGGTGCAACGGGTCGCCGCGGCCAGCAGCTTGGGCGGCGTATCATAGGCCTCGTAGCTCAGGCGGAACGTTCCCCAATGGATCGGGATCGCGGTTTGCGCGCCCAGCCGGCGGAACACCTCAACCGCGTCGACCGGCCCGATATGGCTTCCCGTCCCCATCTGGCCCGGCATGAAGCGGAACGCACCGATGGGAATGATCGCCAGCCGCGGCGTTCCGAACCGCGCGGCTTCGGCCGGCCAGCGCCCGTCGCCGAAGCCGGTGTCGCCGGCGAAGAAGATGTTTCCGCTGCCCGTCCGGATGACGAAGCTGGACCAGAGCGCGCGGTTGCGGTCGGTGAACCACCGGCTCGACCAATGATGGTTGCGCGTGACGAATACGGTCGCGCGGTCGCCCGGGCAGCCGCCGTCCGGATCGCATCGCGGACGCCCGTCGCCGTCGACTTCGACACCCCTGTCGGTCAAGACGGCAGACTTGCGCCAATCGAGCTCGACCGCCTCGATACCCGCCGAACGCATCAAGGCGCCGTTACCCAGCCCCGTAACGATCAGCGGCCGGTCGCGGTCCCACAGGCGTTTCAGCGTCGCGAGATCGAGGTGGTCGTAATGATTGTGGCTGACGACGATCAGATCGATCTTCGGCAGGTCGGTCATCGCGATCCCCGGAGGCACCACCCGTTTCGGCCCGAGGCCGAACGGACCGGCACGATCGCTCCACACCGGATCGGTCAGGATGTTCAGGCCGCTCGTCTGGATAAGAACCGTGGCATGACCGACCCAGGTCGCGATCATGGTGTCGCCGTTCACGCGGGCGGCCGGCCGGGTCGCCGCTACCGAGACCCGACTTGGCCAGGGCGGCCGCCCGTCGCCGCCCGTTGCCTGTCGCCACAGGAACCCGCCGCGGCCGCCGCCCGACGGCAGGCGGATCGTGTCTTCGCCATCGGGATTGAAGAACCGCTGACCATCGAAATGTCCGGATACCGGGCCCGTATAATAGCGCCGGTCGAGGAAACGGGGGACGATCACAATCGCCAGCAGCGCGCCGATCAGAAGCCAGAGCAAGGTCGCGCCGAACAGGCGAAGGGTGCGGGTCATGCCTGCTTATCGCCGGTCGGCGCCGCTGGTTCCAGACGCGCGGGCCTGATCGACATCAGCAGGACAGATCGATGCCACATCGTCGCCCCAGTTTGTTCATAGTGCAGCAAGAAACCGTGGCACTTCTGCAACAATCGCGGATTTCCGCCGATTAATTTCATGTGCGCCGCAACAAAGCCACGGGATCCGCATTCAGCAGGTCCCTGTACGGATACGGCACGCCACAATCGGCGTCGCGCGATCCGACACGTAACGAAGAAGGTTTTCTATGCGTAAGATCCTGACCGCTGCCGCGCTCGCGGCCACGACCCTCGCTGTGCCGGCGTTCGCGCAGGACGGCAGCAGCACCGCCCCGACGGGTACCGTCGAAGCGCCCGACGGTACCCGCGCCTTCGGCATCGAGCCGTATTTCGGCATCCGCGGCGGCTGGGAACAGTTCGACAGCGAAGGCAACCGCGCGGGCATTCCGCCGGTCAACCGTCGCGACAAGCTGAACGGCAGCCTGGTCGAAGGTCTGGTCGGCGTGAACGTGCCGCTGGGTCCGGTGTTCGTCGGTGCCGAAGGCAACGTCGCCAAGGGCGTGTCGGGCGACATCGACTGGCAGTATGGCGCCGCCGGCCGCTTCGGCCTGCGTGCCGGTGATTCCGGCCTGATCTACGGCAAGGTCGGCTACCAGTGGGTCAACTTCGCCAAGCGCGTGCCCACCAACGTCGATTACGACGACATCACGTACGGCATCGGCTTCGAAGTCGGTCCGAAGAGCATCGGCCTCGGCGGCATCACCGGCAACTCGGGCTTCCGCCTGCGTGGCGAAGTGTCGACGTTCGGCAACGCTCACAGCTTCCGTCCGACGCTGGGTGTGGTCACCCACTTCTAAGCGGACGACGCGTTGGCCCGGCGGCGTAACGGCCGGGCCCGGTAATCTTGCGTAACGGAAGGCGGGTCGTCCGAAAGGGCGGCCCGCCTTTTCGTTGTTGACTCTGAAATAAGAATTGTTGTCTGTAGACAACATGTCGTCTGGTTCAGGCAAGATTGCGATCCATAATCGCATCGCGATGTTTCGGACCGAACGCGGCGTATCCCGGCGCGATCTGGCGGAGGCGGTCGGCGTCAATCCGCAGACGATCGGCTATCTCGAACGCGGCGACTATGCCCCCAGCCTGGAGCTCGGCATGCGGATTGCGGCCTGGTTCGACGTGCCGGTGGAGACCGTCTTCTCCTTCACCCCCTTCCCCTCGCTCAGCGACGCCCTGCGTCGTGCCGGAGATCTATGATGGCGCTCGATTTTCGCAAATGGGGAGAGGAGGAGATGAAACGCCGCCCTCGCCGGCCTTGGCTGCGCTGGGGCCTTGTCGGGGGATTAGCGTTTGTCGTGCTGATTCCGGTGACGCAGATGCTGTCGCCCGGGGACGCGCGGATGTTCCCGCAGGTCTTTCCCTTGTCAATTTTGCTGATGGTCTGCGCGATGCAGTCGCCCTTCACGCGCGATACCATCTTCACCCGGCGCGGCTTTGCGAAGTTCGACGAGTTCGAACGCGCCGCGCTGCATGAGGCGATCCGCCGCGCCTATCTGATGTCCGTCTTGGTCATCGGCGCCCTGTTCGCCTGGCTGATGATCGCCGCTCGGGTCGGGTTGCCCGTGCCGACGACGATGCCGCAATGGGGCGCGGTCGGCTATGCAATCGTCATCACGATGCTGGTCATGCCGGCGATCGTCGCCGAATTCACGGTCCCGATGCCGGATATCGACGACGAACCGATGTAATGGGCAGCCGGTATCACGCCGGCTGCAACAATCCTTCCTTGGCGATCTTTTCGCGCCACACCAGCGGCGCCAGCGTGTGGACGTTGGCGCCGTCGCTGTCGACGGCGACGGTGACGGGGAAGTCCGCGACCTCGAATTCGTAGATCGCTTCCATGCCAAGATCCTCGAAGCCTACGACCTTGCTGCCCTTGATCGCGCGGGCGACGAGGTAAGCAGCACCACCGACCGCCATCAGATATGCGGATTTGTGGTCCTTGATCGCCTCGGTCGCAGCGGGGCCGCGTTCGGCCTTGCCGACGCAGGCGAGTAGACCCTGGTCGAGCATCATGCGCATGAATTTGTCCATGCGGGTCGCGGTCGTTGGTCCCGCCGGGCCGACGACCTCCTCGCCGACCGGATCGACCGGGCCGACGTAATAGATCACGCGGCCTCTGAAACTGACGGGCAGCGCCTCGCCCCTCGCCAGCATGTCGGCGATCCGCTTGTGCGCGGCGTCGCGGCCGGTGAGCATCCTGCCGTTGAGAAGCAGTCGGTCGCCGTGCTTCCAGCCCTGCACGTCCGCCGGCGTCAGCGTGTCGAGATCGACGCGCTTGGCGGCCTTGTCGGGCGTCCAGTTGACGTCGGGCCATTCGTCGAGCCTGGGCGCTTCGAGATACGACGGCCCCGATCCATCCAGCGTGAAGTGCGCGTGGCGGGTCGCGGCGCAGTTGGGGATCATCGCGACCGGCTTGCCTGCGGCATGGCATGGCGCGTCCTTGATCTTGACGTCGAGAATGGTCGACAGGCCGCCCAGACCCTGCGCGCCGATGCCCAACGCATTGACCTTGTCGAAGATCTCGATCCGCAGCGCCTCGATATCGTTCTGCGGCCCGCGCGCCTTCAGCTGGCCCATGTCGATCGGCTCCATCAGCGCCTGCTTGGCGAGCAGCACGCAATGTTCCGCGGTGCCGCCGATGCCGATGCCGAGCATGCCGGGCGGACACCAGCCGGCGCCCATCTGCGGCAGCATTTCGAGCACCCAGTCGACGATCGAATCGCTGGGGTTCATCATCTTGAACTTGGACTTGTTTTCGGATCCGCCGCCCTTCGCCGCGACGTCGACCGATACCTTGCTGCCCGGCACCATCGTGACGTGCAGCACCGACGGCGTATTGTCCTTGGTGTTGCGCCGCGTGAAGGCGGGATCGGCGAGGACCGAGGCGCGCAGCTTGTTTTCGGGGTGGAGGTAGGCGCGGCGGACGCCTTCGTCGACGACCTCCTGCAAGGACCGCGAGGTGTCGTCGAGCACGCAGTCCATGCCCCATTCGACGAACACGTTGACGATGCCGGTGTCCTGGCAGATCGGGCGATGCCCCTCCGCGCACATGCGGCTGTTGGTCAGGATCTGCGCGATCGCATCCTTCGCCGCCGCCGACTGCTCGGCGGTATAGGCCTCGCCCAGCGCGCGGATGTAATCCATCGGGTGGTAGTAGCTGATGAACTGCAGGGCGTCGGCGACGCTCTCGATCAGGTCGGCGGTGCGGATCGTCACGGTCATATCTGGCCAGTTACCCCCGACGCTCGCGCACGCCAAGCCCTGCGCGGATCACCGCCGTTTCGGTGCCGAAGTCGAGCGGGTTCGGCTGGATCGCTTCCCCTCGGACACGTCACAGGCTGGCGGATGCCCCCGCCGCCGATCCGGATCGATCGCCTGTCGCAAGCGCAGGCCCTGTTCGCGGGGCTGGCGCGCTCGGAGCGAGAGGTCGCCGGGGTCGCCTATATCGGCACGGACGCACAGGTGTTGGGGTTGCGCGTGATCGCCGGGGGCCCCGATCAAGTAAGCGTGCCACCACGGACACTTACGCTGGATGCGTTGGCGTTCGGCGCTGAGAGCGTGATCGTCGCGCACAATCATCCAAGCGGCGATCCGGCGCCGAGCCGCCACGACCTGGAACACGCGCGCGCGCTCGCTCAGGCGCTGGCGCTGGTGAAGGTGCGGCTGCTCGATCATCTGATCGTCACCGCCGGCGCGGTCACCAGCTTGCGGGCGATGGGCGTGGTCTGACCCACGCCTCTCCACCGTCAGTCCCGCGAAGGCGTCATTCCCGCGAAGGCGTCATTCCCGCGAAGGCGGGAATCCATAGTCGCCGAACGATCTGAGATTCACCAAGGCCAGCCGGAATTGATCCTCGCCTCCGGGGGCCCCGCAAAGTAATAGTTTGCGGGGTGCCCCTTCGCGGGGATGACGACATTATTGTTGCACAGAGGCACCCGCCGCGATGCGGCACGGTTTGATCGCGTCCGGCGCCGGGCGCGGGCCTTCGGGGCGGAACAGCGCGATGTAGCCGCCGGCCGACGGCATCGGCCGCAGTTCGACACGCGTGTAGCCGACCGCGGCGAATTCGCAGGTCAGCAGCGCCGGCGGCGTGCCGTGGTTCTGCGTCGATCGATTGGCATCGACCACCACCACCGCCCCGTCCGCCTTCAACGCGGGGCGCAGATGCCACAGGAACTTATACGGCTCCGCGATCTCGTGGTACATGTGAACCATCAGCACGCGGTCAAAGCTGTTTTCGGGAAGCTCCGGATCGTCGGGCTCGCCCAGCCGGACGCTGACGTTGTCGAGCCGTTCGCGTGTCACGCGCTGCGCGAGCGCATCGCGGACCTGCGGCACGATATCCTCGGCCAGCACGCGTCCCTTCGTCCCGACGCGGCTGGCCAGGCGGATGGTGTAATATCCCTCTCCCGCGCCGATGTCGGCGACGGTCATCCCGGGCGCGATGCGGGCCAGGTCCATGACCTTGTCGGCCTCGCGCAGGCGGTCGCGGGCTTCCTCGGTCGACCAGCGCGGGCTGACGATCCTGGCGATGGGCCGTTCGGCGGCGGGGAAGCGCGGTTCGTCGGTCTTGTTGAGGGTTACGGGAGCGCCCGAGCAGGCGGTGAGGGCCAGGCACACGATCCCGACCCGTACCCCGGCGAAGGCCGGGGCCCAGTTGCTACCGGCCCGTGACTGGGCCCCGGCCTTCGGGCTCCCACCAAAGTAATACTTCGGTGGGGTCCCTGTCGCCGGGGAACAAGTAGGGGACGGTAGCGCCCTCAATCGACGTCCTCCACCTCGACCGCTTCGCCCGTCACGCGCTGCGACAGCGCGGCGGCCATGAAGGCATCGAGCCCGCCATCGAGCACGTCGGCGGGCGCCGTGGAGGTGACACCGGTGCGCAGGTCCTTCACCAGCTGATAGGGCTGGAGCACGTAGCTGCGAATCTGGTGGCCCCAGCCGATGTCGGTCTTGGTCGCGTTCGTCGCGTTCGCGGCCGCTTCGCGTTCGGCAAGTTCGCGCTCGTACAGGCGCGCGCGCAGCTGGTTGAACGCCTCCGCCTTGTTCTTGTGCTGCGATCGCTGGTTCTGACACTGCACGACGATGCCGGTCGGCAGGTGGGTGATGCGCACCGCCGAATCGGTCGTGTTGATGTGCTGCCCGCCCGCACCCGACGCACGATAGGTATCGATGCGCAGGTCGCTGTCGTTGACCTCCACCTCGATATTGTCGTCGATCACCGGATAGACCCAGACGCTCGAGAAGCTGGTGTGCCGGCGCGCGGACGAATCATACGGGCTGATACGGACCAGGCGGTGGACGCCGCTTTCGGTCTTGGCATAGCCGTACGCGTTCTCGCCCTTCACCAGCAGCGTCGCCGACTTGATGCCGGCCTGTTCGCCGGCGTGATAGTCGATCAGTTCGACCTTCAGTCCGTGGCGTTCGGCCCAGCGCGTGTACATGCGCTGGAGCATTTCGGCCCAGTCCTGGCTTTCCGTGCCGCCGGCGCCCGAATTGATCTCGATATAGGTGTCGTTCGCGTCGGCTTCGCCCGCCAGCAGCGCCTTGACCTTGTCGGCCTCGGCACGCTTGGCAAGCAGGGCCAGCGCCTCGGTCCCCTCCGCCGCCATCGCGTCGTCGCCCTCGGCCTCGGCCATCTCGATCAGTTCGGCGGTATCGTTCAGTTCCTGTTCGATATCGCGCGTCGCGGTGATCGCTTCGTCCAGCCGGCGGCGTTCGCGCATGACGTCCTGCGCGGCCTTCGGGTCGTTCCACAACGCCTGGTCCTCGACCCGCGCGTTGAGTTCGTCGAGCCGGCGCAATGCGACGTCCCAGTTGAGGAACCGGCGCAGCAGCGACAGCGAGTCCTTGATCGTGTCGACGTGAGCCTGCGCTTCGGCGCGCATAACGAGAAACTCCGAAAAATCGCGGGGGAATGCCCGATGTAGGCATCCGCCCTAGTAGATACCGCCCTCACGCTGCAAGAAATCGCTGTCGCGTGCTTTCTCGGCCGGTCCGGCCGCGCGGGTCGCCTGCGCCTTCGGCAGATCGTCGTCCTCGCTCGTGCGCCGTGCGCGGCGCCCTTCGCTCTGCGGCTTGAACGCCTCCCAGATCACGCCCGCCTTGGGATCGTCGGATGTCGGGAAAGTGCCATAGACCGGACGGCCGCTCATGCGGTCGATCCGGACCATGCGGATGCCCGGCGGTGCACGGAACGGCACGACGGGCAGCCCCTCATAGGCCTTTGCCGCGAACGCCTTGAAGATCGGCGCAGCAAACGTGCCCCCCTGCACCGCGCCGCCCAGATTGCGCGGCGTATCGTAGCCGATGTACAGGCCGCCGATCATCTGCGGGGTGCCGCCGACGAACCAGACGTCGGTCGGGCCGGTCGTGGTGCCCGTCTTGCCCATGATCGGGCGACCGAGATCGCGCAGCACGGTCGCCGTCCCGCGCTGGATGACCCCTTCGGTGATGTGGACCATCTGGAACGCGGTCATCGCATCGACCGCCTGGCGCCAGCGGCGCTGCGGACGCGGCATGGCGCCGCCGTCCCAATCGGGCGCGTTGCAGCCGTCGCAGGGGCGCCAGTTCGCCGGCCAGATCACGCCGCCACGACGGTTCTGGACGTAATCGATCAGCGTGGGGTCCATCTGCCGGCCGTGGTTGACCAGCATCGAATAGGCATTGGTCATCCGCATGACCGTCGTTTCGCCGGCCCCCAGCGCATAGGACAGGTACGGCGGCAGCTTGCTCGTCGATACGCCCAGGCGCTGGATATAGTCGACGACGCGCGGCATGCCGACGGTCGCGGCGGTGCGCACCGTCATCAGGTTGCGCGACTGTTCGATGCCCCAGCGCATCGTCTTCGGGCCCGCAGCCCGCATGTTGCCGAAGTTGCGGAAGCATTTCTGTCCCAGCCGCGCGCCCTGATAGACGCAGAACGGCCCGTCGACCACGATCGATGCCGGGGTCATGCCGCTGGCGAGGGCCGCCGAATAGACGATCGGCTTGATCGTCGATCCCGGCTGGCGCATCGCCTGCACCGCACGGTTGAAGGCGCCCAGCCGGCTGTCGAACCCGCCCTGCATCGCAAAGATGCGACCCGTCGTCGGTTCCTCGACGACGAACGCGCCCGACACCTTCGGCACGCTCCGCAGCGCCCAGCCGCTGCCGGACGGCGCGACCGCGACGATATCGCCCGGCTTCAGCGCGGCAAAGGCGGTGCCGCCGACGCCGCGCACCGGCATCTGCGCATTGCCGCGTGGCAGGCGCCCGGTCTTGCCGTCCGAAAAACCGATGTCGGCGCCGTCGCCATTCTTGGCCACCACGATCGCGACGCGCCAGTCGAGATAGTCGATGCCCAGATTGGCCGCATTCAGCTGCTGCCGCCAGTTCCAGTCGCCGGCATCGCCGACCGTCCCCACATCGGCCTTGGCGAGCGGCCCGGCCCAGCCGCGCCCGGCATCGTAGCGCAACAGCCCGGCGCGCAGCGCGTCCTGGGCATAGCCCTGCAGGCGGGGGTCGAACGACGTGCGGACCCACAGCCCGCCGTCGTACACGCTGTACGGACCCGCGGTGTCCTTCTCGCCATAGCGGTCGAGCAGTTCGCGCCGGACCGCCTCGACGAAATAGCCACCGTTGTGGTCGACGCGCGCGCTGCGTCGCGGCGCGGTGCCCAGCGGCTGGGCGACGGCCGCGTCGTGCTGGGCCTGGGTGATGAAGCCGTTCTTCAGCATCTCGCCCAACACCCAGTTCCGCCGCCCCATCGCGCGGTCGTAGTGCCGCTCGGGGCCATAGTTGGACGGCCCCTTGGGAAGGATCGCCAGATAGGCCATCTGCGCCAGGCTGAGCTGATCGAGATCCTTGTCGAAATAGGCTTGGGCCGCGGCCGCCACCCCGGCGGCGTTGCGGCCGAGTTCGATCT
>DASTEN010000257.1:0-3291 GCA_035709645.1 Sphingomonas sp. | reverse complement strand
GCAATGGTCGGTGTGGTCGAAGGCGAGCTGACCGAATATTCCATGCGTCTGCTGGGCACCCGCGGCGCGATGGCCGCAGCCGATCGATTGATCGCCGATCCTGCGCCGGTGGCGGAGCGACTGGCGGCGGCCGGGCTGCTGCGCGACCCCGATTTCGCCGCCGAATGTCTGTCGCGTGTTCAGCTGGAGCTGCTGACGGACGCGCTGCCGGCCGATGCCGGTGCGGACGCCGACGCGCCAAGCCTGCTGGCACGGTTGGCGCAAAGTTCCGACCGGGTCGTCGCTACCGCGGCCGCCGCGACGATGATCGGTGAGAGCCAGCGCCGTCAGGTGGCCGAGGGGCGGGGACTGGCGGGAACCGGGCTGCCGGCGGCGCTGCACGCCCGGCTCGTCTGGTGGGTGGCGGCGGCTCTGCGCGATCGCGCAGCGGATGGTCTGGACGATCCGGCCCCGCTCGACCGTGCGATCGCCGAAGCGGCGCTGCGTAATGTCGCGGCGCACGACAGCGATGACCGGGTCGAAAGCGCGGCGATGCGATTGGCCGAGGCGGTCGATGCGCAACCGGCCGAACTTCCCGCGCTGCTCGACGAAATCCTCCGCGATCGGCGGTTGACCGTGCTTGCGGCGTTCGTCGCGCATGCGATTGGCGCGCGATACGAACTCGGTCGCGAATTATTGGTCGACCCGGCGGGCGATCGCTTGTGGCTGGTGCTGCGTGCCTTGAACGTTCCGCGCGAAACCATTGCGCGACTGGGCTTTCACCTGTGCGAAGCCGATCCGCGACGCGATGTCGATGCCTTTGCCGATGCGCTCGACCTGGCAGCGAGCATCGACCCCGCCACTGCGCGACTGGCAGTGGCCCCGCTCAGCCTGCATCCCGATTTTCGCGCGGCGTTGCTTGCGCTCGACGCATTGAAGGACGTGCGATGAACGCCGTCGATCCCTTTCTGCACCCCATCGTCGCACGATGCGACGCCGATGGTCGCCTGATCCAGGCCGATCCGCGCTTCCTCGATCTGATCGTCCATGCCGGCGGCGCGATCGGCGGCGATGTGGCTTTGCCGGACATTGCCGCCCTGGTCCGGCTTGCGAAACGGCTCGGCATCGCCATCGCGCGCGCGGTAATGGTGGCCGACGGCGACGACGATCTCGAACTGTCTGTCCGTGCCGAACCCGATGCCGACGGCGTGACGCTGGTAATCGGTGGGTGGCAGGCGCGCCCGGCGTGGCGGCCGTCCGAAGGGCGCGGGTCGTTTCGATCGGTCGAGGCGGACTGGCTGTGGGAAACCGATTCGGCGCTGCGGCTGACGCATATCACTCCGGATGCGGGCCCGCGTCACGGCTTCGACGCCGCCGCCATATTGGGGCAGCCGTTGGTCAAGCTTTTCGCGCTCGCCGAGGATGACGAGGGCGCATTCCCGATCCTTGGTGCCGTCGCCGCTCAGATGCGGTTCGATGCGCAGGAGGCAGAGATCCGCGGAACCGGGCGACGGGTGATGTTGTCGGCCGAACCCCGCATCGATGCGCGCGGTCGCTTCGCGGGCTTTGCCGGCGGTGTGACCTTGCTCGATCAACCGGCGGAAGGGGCGATCGAGCAGGCACCGGACACCAGCCCTGCGGCACCCTTTGCAGCCGGGTTCGGCGAACAACTCGACAAGTCGCTCAGGCGTCCGTTGGAGCGGATCATCGCCAACGCCAGCAGCATGAGCGCCGGCGTCGATGGCCCCATTGCCGAACGCTATTCGGGGTACGCCGACGATATCGCGAGCGCCGGCCGGCATCTGCTGGGACTGGTCGGCGATCTCGTCGATCTGGAAGCGGTCGAGCGCGCAGACTTCGCACTCGATGCCGAACCGCTCGATCTGGCCGACGTCGCGCGGCGGGCAGCCGGTCTGTTAGCGGTGCGCGCGTCCGAAGGCGACGTACGGATCGATCGCCCGGCCGCCGACGAAGCGCAGCCGGCGACCGGTGACTTTCGCCGTTCGCTCCAGATCCTGGTCAATCTGATCGGCAATGCCGTGCGCTATTCGCCCCGCGGCGGCAGCGTGTGGGTGCGGATCACGCAGGATGATACCCACGCGTGCGTCATAGTCGCCGATCAGGGCAAGGGAATCGCCGACGCCGATCAGGCGATGATCTTCGAGAAATTCGGGCGGGTCGACCCGACGGAGCCTGGTGGCAGCGGCCTAGGGCTCTATATCTCGCGCCGTCTGGCCCGGGCGATGGGCGGCGACATCACCGTCGACAGCGCACCGGGGGCGGGCGCGCGCTTCGTGTTCACGCTGCCGCTGGAGTAAGGGCGTCATCGGGGGTGGTCCAAATACACCCGAATGCGGTCGCCCTGAGCCTGTCGAAGGGCAGTCCTGCGATACGCCCGCTGGAAGCCTGCGGCACCAACTACGATGCTTCGAGAAGCTCAGCCCGAACGGAGATGGGGTGAGGGCCGAACTAGCAACGCCGCAACCGCCGGGCGTAGAGGATCGTCACCAGCCCCGCGACCGCCAGCACCGCGCCGCGCAACACCCATGGCCGCTGATCGATCATGAAGCTCGACTGCGGCCAGCGGACATAGCCCAGCCCCTGGCCGATCCAAAGCATCCCCATCGCCGCAGCCAGCAGACCGATGACGATAAGGATGCGACGGCGTGTCATCGGCTCAGCGCTGACCGATCGGGACGTAGTGACGCTCGGTCGGGCCGGTGTAGAGCTGGCGCGGGCGCCCGATCTTCTGTTCGGGGTCGGAGATCATCTCGTTCCACTGTGCTACCCAGCCGACCGTGCGGGCGAGTGCGAACAGCACCGTGAACATCGTCGTCGGGAAACCGATCGCCGACAGGATGACGCCCGAATAGAAATCGACGTTCGGAAACAGTTTCTTCTCGATGAAATAGTCGTCGCTCAGCGCGATTTCCTCGAGCCGCAGCGCGGTTTCGAACAGTGGGTCGGACACGTTCAGCGCCTCGAACACCTCACGCACCGTCTTCTGCATGACGGTCGCTCGGGGATCGTAGTTCTTGTAGACGCGGTGACCGAAGCCCATCAGGCGGAACGGATCGTTCTTGTCCTTGGCGCGGGCGATATATTCCGGAATGCGGTCGGGCGTACCGATTTCGCGCAGCATGTTGAGCGCAGCCTCGTTCGCGCCGCCATGCGCGGGACCCCACAGGCACGCGATGCCGGCCGCGATGCAGGCGAACGGATTGGCGCCCGACGACCCGGCGAGACGCACGGTCGAGGTGGAGGCGTTCTGTTCGTGATCGGCGTGCAGAATGAACAGCACGTCGAGCGCCT
>DASTEN010000256.1:0-4568 GCA_035709645.1 Sphingomonas sp. | reverse complement strand
CAAAGGACGGATCGGGAAGCTCGGGCGAGAGCGACAGGAAGAAGCGCGGCGCCCCGCGGCCGACATAGCTGGTGACGATCTTCGCCTCGGGCTGGCGGCGCAGCCAGTCCTCCACCTGCCGAGCCGCGGCGGCGGTCTGCCCGATCGCGGTCCCCTTCGGCATCTGCACCTCGACCAGCACTTCGGGTCGGTCCGAGGCGGGGAAGAACTGCTTCTTGACCAGCGCCATGCCCGCGCCTGCGGTCAGGAACGCGGCCAGCACGACCAGCGTCACCAGCCGCTTGCGCCGCACCGCCCAGGCGATGACCCCGCGGACCTGCTGATAGCGTTTGGTATGGTAGATTGCGTCGTGTCCGCCCTCGACCGGCTTGATGTTCGGCAGCAGCTTGACGCCCATGTACGGCGTGAAGATCACCGCTACGAACCATGACGCGATCAGCGCGAACCCGACGACCCAGAAGATGTTGCCGGCATATTCGCCGGCCGTCGACTGCGCGAAGCCGACCGGCATCAGCCCGATGACCGTGACGAGCGTCCCGGCCAACATCGGCGCGGCGGTGTGGCTCCAGGCATAGGCCGACGCGCGGATGCGGTCGTAACCCTCCTCCATCTTCACGACCATCATCTCGATCGCGATGATCGCGTCGTCGACCAGCAGCCCGAGCGCGAGGATGAGGGCGCCCAGCGTGATGCGGTCGAGCACGCGGCCCGTCGCCCACATCACGATCAGCGTGATCGCCAGCGTCAGCGGCACCGCACCCGCGACGACGATGCCGACGCGCCACCCCAGGCTGACCAGGCTGACGATCAGCACGATCGCCAGCGCTTCGAAGAAGGTGTGCATGAACTGGCTGACGGCGTCCTCGATGTTGACCGACTGGTCGGTCACGCGCGAGAGCGACATGCCGAGCGGCAGGCCGGCATTGATCGCCGCCACCTCCGCCTTCAGCGCCTTGCCGAGATCCAGGCCGTTCCAGCCCTCTCGCATGACGATGTCCAGCAGCAGCGCCGGCTCGCCCTGACTGCGCACGAGAAACGTCGCCGGATCTTCATAGCCGCGTTCGACGCTCGCGATCTCGGCCAGGCGGAACGTCTTGCCGTTCGCGACCACGGGCACATCCCGGATTCGCTGCAATTCGTCGAAACCGCCATCCAGACGGACGACGAGCGACTGCCCCTTGGCCTCGATCGATCCGGCGGGCGTGATGAGGTTCTGCTTCGCCAGCGCGTCGAAGATGTTCCGGGGCGACACGCCGACGTTCGAAAGCCGGTCCTCGGCAAAGGATACATAGATACGTTCGGGGCGCTCGCCGACAATATTGACCTTGTTGACGCCGGGCACGTGCAGGATGCGCTGGCGCAGCCGTTCCGCCTCGCGCACGAGCAGTCGTTGCGGTTCGCCCTTCGCCTTCAGGGCATAGAGCGCGAAGGTAACGTCGGCATATTCGTCGTTCACCATCGGCGGCAGCACGCCCCGCGGCAGCATCGGCGCCTCGTCGCCGATCTTCTTGCGCGCCTGGTAGAATTGGTCGGGCACATCCCCCGGCGGCGTCGTGTCCTTCAGCGTCAGCGTCGTGAAGGCCAGGCCGGGGCGGGTGAATGTCTCGCTGCGGTCGTACCAGCGCAGCTCCTGCAGCCGCTTTTCCAGCGGCTCGGCGACCTGGTCCTGCATTTCCTGCGCAGTCGCGCCGGGCCAGGCGGTGACGACGGTCAGGACCTTGATGGTGAAGCTTGGATCCTCGGCGCGACCCAACCGCAGAAACGAAAAGGTCCCGGCGACGATGATCGCGATCAGAAAGAACAGGGTGACCGAACGCTCGCGCACCGCGATCGCCGACAGGTTGAAGCGTCCGGGGCGACCGCCCCCGCCCCCACCGTCCCCATCGTCCGGCGCCGGATGGTTATGGCTCCGGTCGTCGTCCCGCGGCCGCTCGCTCATCGCGCCGCCCCCGGTGCCGGCGCCGCGATACGGACGGACTGCCCCTCGTGCAGCATATGAGCGCCCATCGCGACGAAGCGTTGCCCCGGTCGCAGCCCGCCGACGAGTGTCGCGGTTTCTTCACCGATGGCGCCGATCGCGACCGGACGCCACGTGACGGCCGGTCGTCGTGGATCGGGGATGATCCAGACGCCCGGACCGCGTCCGATGTCGTGCAGAGCGCCGAGCGGAACCTCCGTCGCGGCGGCCCGCGCGCCGCTTGTCAGGACGACCGTCACGGTCGAGCCAAAGGGCACCGGAGCGCCCGTGCCTGCCAGTACGTAACGCGCCTCGAACGTTCGCGACGCGGGATCGGCAGCGTCCGAAATCTGCCGAAGGCGCGCCGGCACGGTCGCACCATTGTAGATACGCGCCTGCGCCACCGATCCGATCGGCGGACGCAATGTCTCGGGCAGTTGCACCAGCGCTTCGCGCGGACCCGAGCGCGCGATCCGGATCACGACCTGTCCTGCCGCGACGACCTGTCCCGGTTCGCCAAGCGTTTGCACGACGGTGCCGTCGGCGTCCGCGACAAGCACTGTGTAGTCCGTCTCGTTTCGCGCGAGCCAGGCCTGCGCGCGTGCGGCGACCAGTTGACCGCGCGCCGTCTCCGCCGCCGCTCGCGCCTGATCGTAGGCAGAGCTCGACACCGCGCCGGCGCCGACGAGATCCCGGAACCGACGTTCCTCGGCCGCGGTCTGGATCGCGCGCGCCTGCGCCGCCGCGACCGCCCCTTCGGCCGCGCGCGTCGCCAAAGCCAGGTCGGTCGCGTCGATCCGCATCAGCGGCTGTCCTCGCCGCACCGTCTGTCCGGTATCGACGAGCCGCTGCACGATCTTGCCGCCGACCCGGAACCCCAGATCGCTTTGAACCCGCGCCGCGACGACCCCGGTGAATTCGCGCGTCGCCGCCCCGGCTGTCGCGGGCGTCGTGACGCGGACGAGCGGGGGTTGCGTGCGCGGATCGTCCTCCTTCTTGCCGCAGCCGGCAAGCAGCCCGGCGGCGATGATGGGAGCGAACAGGACGATGGTTGATAGTCGTTGCGACACGCGCAGCCCTCCGATGACGGAAGACGTGATGTATCCGTATGACCCTTATGTCAACTGGTCACATATGTATCACGGGGCAAGGCTCCGCAGGATCAGGCCCGTTACCTCGTTCTGCGCGTCCGGCAATTTGTTGAGATTGCGCTGGATATGGATCGGATCGATGAACGGCGTCATCGCATAGTAGATCGCGCGACACGTCTCATCGAGCGGGGTTTTGCGCTCGAATTCTCCGGCTTCGCGGCCATCCCGCACGATCGTCTCGACCATCGATCGCAGCACGCTTTCATACGCCTTCGCCGAGTCCCAGTGCTGGAGGGAGGCCATTTCGGCGATCTCGTACATCTTAGATTCGTTGAAGAGCATTTCGACGGTTTGCGTCGTAATCGACCGAAACATGCGGCGAAACTGGTCCGTCGGGGTCTTGCCCTCCGCCATCGCAACGCGAACCCCCGCCAGGATTTCGGCGAGCTTGCCGGCACAGATCGCCTCACCGATCGCCTGCTTCGATTCGAAGAAGCGGTAGATGTAGGCTTTCGAGAATCCGATGTTGCGTGCGAGGTCGGACACAGTCGTCTTGCCATAGCCGTAGTGCGAGAAACACGCACTCGCGGCCTCGATTATCTGGTCCCGAACCGTGTGCTCGGCGGGTCCGCGGATATGCATGTCGGCGGCGATATCGTCGGTCATTGCGCGACAATAGCATCTGATGCTCGATTGACAATCGATGACCAATATGTACATCGGTCACACGATGAAAGGGTCGATGATGTCTCGCATTCGCTATGCCGCCCCGATCGTGGCCTCCGCCGCGCTCAGTGCCTGCGCCGTCGGGCCGCGGTACGCCGCGCCGTCGATTCAGATGCCGACGGCCTATGTCGGCGCGGCGGCGGTGGAGTCGCGGCCGGCGGGCGCCGATGCGGTAGACTTGGTCGCGTGGTGGCGCGCGTTCGGCGACCCGCTGCTCGCCGCGCTCGTCGACCGTGCGCTGGCGCAGAACCTCGACCTTCAACAGGCCCGGGCGCGCGTATTGCAGGCGCGCGCCGCGCTGCGGTCGGCGGACGCCGGACTGCTGCCGTCCGGGCAGGTCACGGGACAAGCGGGCACGACGTACCAGTCGCTCGAGACGCCGATCGGCCGCATCGGCAGTGCGTTTCCCCCGTTCGAACGGACGACCGATATCTATCAGCTCGACCTGTCCGCCAGCTGGGAACTCGACCTGTTCGGCGGACGCGACGCCGCGCGGGACGCAGCGCGGGCCGATTGGCAGGCGTCCGCGGCAGGCGCCGTCGCCGCACGACTGGCCATCGCGGCCCAGGTCGCCGATACCTACATTCAGATTCGGGCGTTGCAGGCCCGGCTGGACGTGGCGCGCGATCAGGCGCTGACGCAACGGCGCCTCGTCGATCTGATCGCCCTTCAATACCGCAAGGGCGTCGCGGCCGAGCTTCAGCTCCGCCAGGCCGAAGGTGCCGCGGCACAGGTTCAATCGTCGGTTCCCGCGCTGCAGAACGAACTGGATGTCGCGATGAATGCGCTCGACG
>DASTEN010000255.1:0-5632 GCA_035709645.1 Sphingomonas sp. | reverse complement strand
GCCCAAGCTGTCTTGCCGCAGGCCATTCTCCCGGTCGTCAGAGCCATGTACCGAAGAACACGCGTGTAATTCCAAGCGACCGGCGTCGCGCTACCCGAGCGTCGCGAAATCCGGACCGGTTCGACGGTCGGGGCGATGTCGCCAGCAGACGGGCGATTCGGATCGACGCGGCACGATCGGCACCGCGGTGTCGCAGCAACCGCCGCAAAGTTCCTGAAATCACTCTGCCCTTACGCCACGCGAACTTTCCGTTTGATCGATGTTCATCGGCGAAGAAACCGACCGGGCGATCGTGCGTAACCCCACCGTCCCCACCTGACTGGCCCGGCGGACATCGCTCGCCGACGCATCGCAACCTTCCTTGCGATTCGAAGACGCGCATCTTGCGAAAGGGAGCGGCGGTTATGCGGGTGATGAGCCTGGCGCTTGGCGGATGCATCAAGGCGCCCCCCGTGGCCTTCGGCCTGACGGAGGACACCGGCGGGCATATCACCTACGCCTTGGGTGCCGCGCAGGCGCTGGCGGCGCGCGGCGACGTGACCCACGTCGAAATCGTCACCCGGCTGATCGACGAACCCGCGCTGGGGCCGGCCTATGCCCAGCCCTTTGAGGCCGTCGGAGAGCGGCTGTCGATCCGCCGGATCGATACCGGCAACCGCGCCTATCTGTCGAAGGAGGCGGGGTGTGCCGACCGGCCGGCCTTCATCGCCGCCCTGCTGCGCCATCTGGAGAAAGCGGAGCACCAGCCCGACATCCTCCACGCCCATTTCGCCGATGCAGCGGAGGTCGCTGCCGCGGTCCGGGCGCGGTTCGGCATCCCGTTCGTCTACACCGCGCATTCGCTGGGCATCGACAAGGCGAACAGCTGCGGCCGCGACGGCAGCCCGCTCGATGTGCGGATCGCGCATGAAGGACGCGCGATCGTCGATGCAGATGCGATCATCGCCTCGTCGCGTGACGAGGCGGAACGGCAACTGATGCTCTATCCCGGCGCGTCGCCGGCGCGCATCCACTGCGTCCCGCCTGGGGCGGCCCTGGATGGCAGCGCCGTGCCCGACACGCGCCGGGCCGCGGCGTTGATCGCCCCGTTCCTGCGCGATCCGACCAAGCCGATGCTGCTCGCCATCGCACGACCGGTGCGCAAGAAGAACCTGGCCGCGCTGGTCGACCTATATGCTGCCGACGCGGACCTGCGGCGCCGCTGCAACCTGGTGATCGTCGCCGGTTTGCGCGATGCGCCCGACAGCGGTGAGGACGAACAGCGCGCGGTGATCGGCAGCCTGATCGAGCGCCTCGACCGGCACGATCTCTATGGTTCGCTGGCGCTGCCCAAACGCCATGCCGCCGGCGACGTGGCCGGCCTGTACGCGCTGGCGGCGGAAACCGGCGGGGTCTTCGTCAATCCCGCACTGACCGAACCCTATGGCCTGACCCTCACCGAGGCGGCGACGCACGGCCTGCCGGTCGTCGCGACGGTGCACGGTGGCCCCGCGGACATCGTCGCGCGGTTGGGGCACGGGGCCGTCGCCGATCCCAACGATCCGACCGGCTTTGCCAGCGCCATTCGCCGGCTGATCGACGATCGCGCAGCGTGGGACAGGGCGTCGCGCAACGGATCGACGCGATCGCGAGAACTGGGCTGGCCCGCGTATGCCGCGCGCTTCGTGGACATCGCCCGCGGCGTGATCGAACGGGTGCGGCGCCCGGCTGCGATGGTGCGGCGCGCAGGCTTCGACGATCTGCTGCTCAGCGACATCGACAATACGCTGACGGGCTGTGCGAAAGGGGCGGCGGACTTGTGCGCCCTGCTGCGCCGCCGCCCGGGCCTGGGATTCGGCGTCGCCACCGGCCGATCGTTGCAGGAGGCGCAGCGACTGCTAACCGAATGGGGCTATCCCGCGCCCGACGTGCTCATCACCTCGGTCGGATCCGAAATCTATTGGCGCGATGGGCGAACGCTGAGCGCAGACGATGCTTTCGCAGCGCACATCGCGCCCGGCTGGCGACCGCGGCGCGTCGCAAGTGCGCTGGAAAGCCTGGCCGACCTCGAGCCGCAGCCACCGGTCGACCAGCGGCAGTTCAAGCTCAGCTACTTCGCCGACAGCGACGCGGTGGCGGCCGGCGTCCGCGCGCGGTTGACCGCGGCCGGCATCGATGCGCGGGTCATCTACAGCCACGGTCGCCTGCTCGACGTGCTGCCGGTGCAAGCGGGCAAGGGGGCGGCGATGGTCTGGGTAGCGCGACAACTGGGCCTGTCGCTGTCGCGCATCCATGCCGCCGGAGACAGCGGCAACGACCTGGACATGCTTCAGGCGTGTCCCAACGCGATCGTCGTCGCCAATCACGAAGCGGCGCTGGCGTCGCTACGGGCGACCGGCGGCGCCTATTTCGCAACGGCACCGCACGCCGCCGGCGTGCTGGAGGCCTTGGTCCATCGTTTCCAGGGGAATGCCGCATGACTGCGCCGATCGGCTATTTCGTCCATCATCAGGGGCGCGGCCATGCCGAGCGTGCGGCCGCGATCGCCGCGGCGCTACCGCCATCGCGTCCGATCACGTTCTTCACCGCGCGGCCCAACATCTTTCCGGCGCTGCCCGCACAGGCCGATGTGGTCGCGATCCCGTCGCTGTTCGAACCGCCCGCAACGGCGCCCCAGGGCTTCGCGCAGGATCGCACGCCCGACACCGTGCATTGCGCACCGCTCGGCTGGGAAACGATCACGCGTGCCGTGGCGACGATCGCGCAGTGGTTCGATTCGGCGCGGCCCGGCGTGTTCGTCACCGACGTGTCCGCCGAACTCGCGCAACTTGCGCGGATCGCGTCCATCCCGCACGTCGCGGTGGTGCAGCACGGCGACCGGGCCGACCCCGGGCATATGGCCGCCTATGCGGGCGCCGTCGGCATCCTGGCACCCTATCATGCCAGCCTGGAGCAGCCCGGACGCCCGGGCTGGATGACGGCGAAGACGCATTATGCGGCCGGCGTGGGGATCGATGCGCAGACGCCCGACCGCGACGCTGCACGAGCGCTGCTGGGCCTGCCCGCCGACGCCGACATCGTGCTGGCGGTCGGCGGGGGCGGGGGCGGCGGCACGCCCGCGACGCCGCTGACGCTTGGCGCACGCGCAGAGCCGGACAGCCTGTGGATCTCGATCGGTGAGGTGCAGCAGGATTGGCACGCGACGCCGCCGCACAATCTGCGGCACATGGGCTGGGTGGCGAACCCGGAACAATGGATCGCCGCGGCCGATCGTGTCGTATCGTCGGCGGGCAACACGACGGTCCATATGATCGCCGCTGCCGGCCGTCCGTGGATCGTCGTCCCCGAATGGCGCTATTTCGACGAACAGCTCTGGAAGGCGCGGATGCTGGGGGCGGCGGGTGCAGCGGTCACGCTCGATCATTGGCCATCGCATGCGCTGGCCTGGCGCGATGCCTGGGCGGCGGCGCTGGCCTGCGATCTGGCACAGCAACGCCGGTTGATCGATGCCGATGCGGCGCGGGGGGCGGCGGACTGGTTGGATCGGCTGGCCGGGTGGCGGGACGACGTACCCGACACCACCATGATCGTGGCGGAGCAGATCGCATGACCTTGTCCGTCTGCACGCTCGGCTCTGGCCGGGACGCCCACCTCGTCAATCTCGTCCACGGACTGAACCGCCAGACGATCGCGCCTGCCGAACTGGTGATCGGCGTGATGCAGGACCGGCCGTACGATCTGCCGCAGACGGACTTTCCGGTGCGGCAGATCCTGCTTGGCGGGGGCGGCATTCCGCTCGCGGCGGCGCGCAATGCGGCGGCACGGGCGGCGTCGCGTCCCGAACTTGCGTTCCTCGACATCGATTGCATTCCCGATCCGACACTGATCGCCGATTATACCAGGCTGATCGCGGGCCGGGACGCGGTGCTGATGGGCGAAGTCCAGTATCTGCCGGCGGGGGCGACCGATGCGGGGGTCGATTTCGCGCATTTCGCCACGGTCGGCGAAACGCATTGCGACCGCGCCGGCCCGCCGACGACCGCTTTGGGCGACTGTACCGACTATCGCTGTTTCTGGTCGCTCAACTTCGCCATGCGCCGCGACCGGTTCCTAAGCCTGGGTGGCTTCGACGAACGCTATGTCGGCTATGGCGGCGAAGATACCGATTTCGGCCGCGTCGCCTTCACCGCCGGCGTGCCGTTCTACTGGACGCGGGGCGCGCGCGCCTATCACCAGCATCACGCGCATCACATGCCGCCGGTCCACCATGTCGAAAGCGTCGTCGCCAATGCGCGCGCGTTCCGCGACAAATGGGGGGAATGGACGATGCCGCACTGGCTGCGCTGCTTCGAACTGATGGGACTGATCGCCCGCGACGGCTACGATTACAGGATTTTGCGCGCAGCCGACGATACCGACTTCGCGCTGACGCGTCAGCAGTCGCACATGCCCTATGCCAGCACGGCGCGGGTCATGGCCGTCCTGGAGGATCGCGCAGCGGTGATGGCTGCGGCGTAGCTCGCGCGATAGCGTTCGACCATCGCCGGCGCGCCGAACATCGTTTCCGCGCGCCGGCGACAGGCGACCGGATCGATTGCGGCTGTCGTCCGCATCGCCGCCGCCAGCCCGTCGACCGATGTCGCGACCGCGCCGCAATCCCCGACGACTTCACGCAGCGCACCGCGGTCCAGCGCGACCACCGGCGTGCCGCACGCCAGCGCCTCGGTCGCCACCAGGCCGAACGGTTCGTCCCAGCACGGCGTGCAGAGCAGCATCGCCGCCGACCGCATCCGATCGGCCAATGCCGCGCCCGACAGGTGGCCGAGATAGCGGTGTCGACCCGTGATCAGCGGCGACACGGTCGCGAAATAGTCCGCGCAATCGATTGGGCCGGCAACGTCCAGCCCGATTCCGGCCGCCGTCGCCGCCATCAGCGCTTCGCGCGTGCCCTTGTTGGGTGTGATCCGCCCGCACCACAGCGCGCGATCGCCCTTGGTGGCCGAAAAGGCGAACCGGTCGAGGTCGATGCCGTTGTGCGCGGCGACGATGCGGTCGTCGGTGACGATGTCCCGCCACAGCGGCAACTGACTGCGCGACGTCGTCGTCAGGCGCAGCCACGGCGCCGCGTTGCGGGCGATCGCGGCACTCAATCGGGCGAAGGGTGGGACATGCAGCGACGTCACCATCGGCACGCCGTCTCTGGTCGCCCAATCGTGGATCGGGGCGGACAGGCTGTTGTTGTGCACGACGTCGAACCCGCCTGCGCGAATCGCGTCCCATGCCTCGGCATAGGCGATGTCCAGCCAGTCGCTCAGTTCGGGGCGCATATGCCAGAGCGCCCAGGGCATGACCCCTTCATAGGCGCAGGGCGCGATCGGATGCAGCGGCAGATCGTCGGCGCTGTCGCCGCTGGCGAACAGCGTCACATGATGGCCGGCCGCCTGCAACGCCCGCACGAGCAGGGCCGCATGCGCCTCCATCCCGCCCATGAACGGCTCGGCGATCGGATGCCGCAGATGGGCGACCACCGCCACGCGCAACGCTTCTGTCACTCGGACCCCCTCGTCTGTGTACGGGGGTAGCGCGCAGGCTGGCGACTCGTTCCGCAGCGACCGGGGCAGGGGGCGCATGTGAAGCGTGCCGACGCTATTGC
>DASTEN010000254.1:0-3999 GCA_035709645.1 Sphingomonas sp. | reverse complement strand
TGCTGCCGGAGCTCGTTCTCACGGTCGGAGCACTCGTATTGATGCTGGTGGCTGCCTGGGGCGGTCAGGCATCGACCAGGCTGGTGAGCTGGACCGCGGTCGCGGTTCTGATCGGCGCGGGCATCGCTCTGGCGGGGCCGGCTTCGTCCGGCGGACAGCCGTTCGGCGGGCTGCTGCGGACCGATGCGTTCGCGGCCTATGCCAAGGTGCTGATCTATGCCGCCACCGCGGTATCGATCGTCATCGCGCCGGGCTTCTTCGCGCGCACCAGTGGTGACGATCTGCGTCCCGAATACCCGGTCCTCATGCTGCTCGCCGCGATCGGGTCGGGCGTTATGGTGTCGGCGGGTGACATGCTGGCGCTGTACGTCGGACTCGAGCTGCAGAGCTTGGCCAGCTACGTGCTCGCCAGCTTCATGCGCCGCGACACGCGGTCGGCAGAGGCGGGCTTGAAGTATTTCGTGCTCGGCGCGCTTGCGTCCGGCATCCTGCTGTACGGTATCAGCCTGGTCTATGGCTTCGCCGGGTCGACCGGCTTCGATACGATCGCGGCAGCGTTTGGCGGTACCAAGTCGACCGGCTTGATCGTCGGGCTGGTGTTCGTGTTCGCTGGCATCGCGTTCAAGATCGCGGCCGTGCCGTTCCATATGTGGACGCCGGACGTCTACGAAGGTGCACCGACCCCGGTCACCACCTTCTTCGCTTCGGCATCAAAGGTCGCAGCGATCGGCATGGCGCTGCGCGTCGCGCTTGAGGCGATGGGGCCGGCGTCGTTCGAGTGGCGCCAGATCGTGATCTTCGCCAGCTTGGCGTCGATCTACTTCGGGGCGATCGGTGCGATCGGGCAGACGAACATCAAGCGCCTGCTCGCCTATTCGTCGATCAACAACATCGGTTTCGCGCTGATCGGGCTTGCCGCGGCAACTCCGCAGGGTACCGCCGCAGTTCTCAGCTACGTCACCGTATATGTCGTGATGACGCTGGGCAGCTTCCTGGTCGTGCTGCAGATGCGCGGTGCCGATGGGCAGCCGATCGAGAGCATTGCGAGTCTGTCAGGCCTGTCGCGCACGCGTCCGGGACTGGCGGCGGCGATGGCGATCTTCATGTTCTCCCTCGCCGGCATCCCGCCGCTGCTCGGCTTCTGGCCGAAGCTGGCGGTGTTCCAGGCGGCAACCGATGCGGGTCTGTTCGCGTTCGCGGTCGCCGGTGCGATCGGGTCGGTGGTCGGCGCCTTCTATTATCTGAAGGTCATCAAGACGATGTACTTCGATGCGGCGGCGAACGAGATCGTCGAGAGCGGATCCCGCTCCGCGGTCGAATATGCGCTCATCGCGGTCATGGCGATCCTGGTGTCGCCGCTGGGCTGGCTGCTGATCCAGCCGCTGTCGCCATTCACCACCGCGGCGGCAGGCGCTCTGTTCTGATCGACATCGTCACCGTCGCCGCGACGGGATCGACCAACGCCGATCTGCTGGTCGCGGCCGGCACCGGAGTGCCCGAGGGGCGCTGGCTGCGAGCCGAATGCCAGACCGCCGGGCGAGGGCGGCAGGGGCGCGTGTGGGAATCGCGCACCGGCAACCTGTACGCCAGCACGCTGGTCCGGTTGCGACCGTCGGATCCGCCGGCGGCAACCCTGGCGTTGGTCGCCGCGATCGCGGTCGACGAGGCCATCGGTCTGCTCTGCCGCGACCTGGCGGCATCCGGACGTTTGACGATCAAATGGCCCAACGACATCCTGGTCGACCGAGCGAAGCTGGTCGGTATCCTGCTGGAACGCGCCGACGATGCGGTGGTGATCGGCATCGGCGTGAATTGCGCGCATCGGCCAATGGCCGTCGATCGCGCGACGACCAGCCTGGCCGATGTCGGTTGCCTGGTCGACCCCGCCGTTCTGGTCGAGGTCCTTGCCATGGCTTTTGCCCGCTGGCGCGACCGGTGGCGGGCGGAGGGGATAGCGCCGGTCCGTCTCCGCTGGATGGACCGCGCGCACCCGCGCGGCACCGCGCTGATCGCACGTGCCGGAGAGACTGCGATCGAAGGACTGTTCGACGGCTTGGACGACGGCGGCGCGTTGCGCCTGCGCTTGGCGGACGGCGCCGTGCGTGTCATTCACGCAGCGGACGTGTTCCTGCTGTAACATGTATTCATCCGCTCGTGCGAACCGAGCGCCTGACGAGGATGCCATGCTGCTCGCGATCGATGCCGGAAACACTAACGTCGTCTTCGCGCTGATCGAGGGGCGCGACGTGCGCGCACGGTGGCGGATCGCGACCGACCCCCGGCGGACGGCGGACGAATATGTCGTATGGCTCAGTCAGCTGCTGGCGCTGGAGGGGCTCGATCGCTCGGCCGTGACCGGCGTCGTCATCGGCACCGTCGTGCCCCGTGCGATGCATAACCTGCGGATGCTGGCGACCAAGTATTTCGGCGGGGAGCCGACAATCGCGGGCGCGGGCGGGTGGCCGTTTCGGCTCGACGTCGACGAGCCCGCCAATCTGGGCGCCGACCGCGCGCTCAACGTCCTTGCCGCCCATGCCGGCCATGCCGGCGACCTGATCGTCGTCGATTTCGGAACGGCGACGACGGTCGACCTGGTCGACTATTCGGGGGCGTACAAGGGCGGCATCATCGCGCCGGGCATCAACCTCAGCCTCGATGCGCTGGTGACGGCCGCGGCCAAGCTGCCGCGCATCGCGATCGAGGCGCCGAAGTCGACGACGGTCATCGGTCGCAACACGGTCGACCAGATGCACATCGGCATCTTTTGGGGCTATGTCGCGATGATCGAAGGGTTGATCGCGCGAATGAAGGCGGAGGTCGGGCGACCCGTCACCGTCATCGCCACCGGCGGCCTGGCGGTGCTGTTCGAGCAGCATACGCAGGTTTTCGACGCCATCGAGCATGATCTGACGCTCGTCGGCCTCGCAATGGAGTGGGAAAGAGCCCATATCTGAACCCGTAGTGCTCCTGCGCAGGCAGGGGCCCAGAGTTTCTCGGCCGCATCGCTTGCGGCCCCAGGCGCCCGCCTTGGCGGGGGCACGCATAGGACAACGATGACTACTCCAAACAAAGAATTGCTCTTCGTCGCGCTCGGCGGGTCGGGCGAAATCGGCATGAACGTCAACCTGTACGGGTGCGACGGCAAGTGGCTGATGGTCGACTGCGGCGTGACCTTTGCCGATCCGAACTATCCCGGCATCGACATTATCCTGCCCGACCTCAGCTTCATCGAGGATCGCCTGGACGATCTGGTCGGCATCGTCATCACCCACGGCCATGAAGATCATATCGGCGCGCTGCCGTATCTCGCCGCCGAACTGGGCGTGCCGGTCTATGCCTCGCCGTTCACCGCCGGGCTGATCCGCGAAAAGTTCGACGAGGAAGGCATCACCAAGCAGGTCAAGCTACGCGTGGTGCAGGAAGATCAGTCGTTCAAGCTGGGGCCGTTCGGCATCAGCTACGTGCCGCTTGCCCACTCGATCCCCGAAGGCAACGCCATCCTGATCGAGACGAAATATGGCAACATCCTGCATACGGGCGACTGGAAGATCGACGAATCGAGCGGCGCGTCGACCGCCGAGGAGCTGACCGCGGTCGGCGACAAGGGCATTTTCGCGCTCGTCTGCGATTCGACGAACGTCTTCAATCCCGAAGCGTCGGGCAGCGAAGCCGACGTCCGCGACGGACTGGACCATGTGATCGCGGCCGCGAAGGGGCGTGTCCTGGTGACGACCTTCGCATCGAACGCGGCGCGGCTTGCCACGCTGGGCCAGGTCGCGAAGGATACCGGTCGTCAGCTGTGCCTCGCCGGTCGCTCGCTCGACCGGATCACGCGCGTCGCCAAGGCGACCGGGTATCTGAAGGATCTGCCCCCGATCATCGATTGGGAAACGGCGATGAAGCTGCCGCGTCACGAGGTGCTGATCGTGGCGACGGGCGGCCAGGGCGAAGCGCGCGCGGCGCTGAACCGCGTGTCGGAGGGCAATCACCCGATCAAGC